>JAOTYK010000001.1 GCA_029861955.1 Acidobacteriota bacterium | reverse complement strand
TGGAGTCGTTTCGGGGGTGGGCGTCTCGGGGGTGGTCGTTTCGGAGGTGGGCGTTTCGGGCTGATCGCTCATGGGCGGCCTCATACTTCTTCGCGCGCAACGGTCCTGCGACCGGCCGGCGATCCGTGCGGATCGGTTGTTTGTGACGGTAGATATATGCCGTGACGTCTCTAGTTTTGCCACACTATTTCGGGGACGGCCGCGGATCGACGGTCGCTGACAGCGTGACGTCAGTGTGGCATGCTGCCCAAATGCCCGATCGAACCGACAATTGGCTGACCACGCTCCGCAACACGGAGTATCGGGGCAAACTGGAAATCGACCGCCCCCTGGCCCCCCTGACCACCCTTCGAGTGGGCGGGGCCGCCGAACTCCTGGCCACCCCCGCGACGATCGAAGACCTCGCAATCCTCCTCTCCTGGGCTCGCGACGAGGCAGTTCCATGGAAGGTTCTCGGAAACGGATCGAACCTGGTCGTGAGAGATAGGGGGGTTCGAGGACTGGTCATACGCGTACGACGGGTCCTCGACACGATCTCGATCGACGGCAACGACGTGATCGCCGGTGGCGGCGCATCGTTCCCCGCGCTGGCAAAACGCTCTGCGGCCGCGGGACTCGCGGGACTGGAGTTTGCCGCCGGGATTCCCGGAACCCTCGGGGGTGCCGTGACGATGAACGCCGGCTGGCACGAGTTCGAGATCGGCAACCACGTCGTCGAGGTGGACTGGGTCGACGGCAACGGCCGGCGACGCCAGGTGCCCCATGACGAGTGCGGATTCCGTTATCGCGGTTCTCTGTTCCGTGACAACGACGGAATCGTCGTGGGCGCCCGCCTGAAGCTAGCCGACGGAGATCCCGACGAGATCGCGTCGCGACTGGAGCGGTTCGCGGGCTCGCGAAAGGAGAACCAGCCCACCGAACTTCCTTCGTGTGGCTCCGTGTTCCTGAAGCCCGACGGTGACTACGCCGGTCGATTGATCGAGGAGGCGGGGCTCAAGGAATACCGGATTGGTGACGCGGAGGTGTCGGCCCTGCACGCAAACTTCTTCGTCAATCGCGGCGCGGCGACGGCCGCCGATGTCCTCCGTCTCGTCGATCACGTCGAGACCGTCGTAAAAGAGAAGTTCGGCGTTACGCTCGTTCGAGAGTTCGAGCTCTGGTAATGAGCGACGGGGTCACGTTTCGAGAAGATTGCCGATTCGTTGGAGCCACGCCGTTCGACCGGCGTCATCGAATTTGACGTAGTCCGCGTCGTTCACCAGCAACCCGTCGAACAGAGCTCGCTTGCTCTCGACCAGTCGTCGCACCCGTTCCTCAATCGCGCCACGACTGACAAAATGCAACACCTGCACGCTGCGGCGTTGCCCCATGCGGTGCACGCGTCCGATCCGTTGCTCGATGACCGCGGGATTCCACGGCACCTCGAGGTGGATGACGATGGACGCCGCATGCTGGAGGTTTAACCCAAGCCCCCCGGCATCCGTCGAGAACAAGACACGAAACTCCGGCTCCTCCCGGAACGCGTCGAGCATCGTGCTGCGGGCCCGGCTCGTCAGGCCACCGTGGAATCGCTTGCTGGTCACTCCCCGACTTCGCAACCCGTCCCGAACGACGAACTCGGCGAGACGCAGCATCCGATCCCATTGGCTGAAGACAACGACCTTCTCGTCGGTCTCGTCCAGAAGCTCCTCGAGAACCGCCGCAAATTCCTCCAGCTTCGGCGAACCAAGTCGCTTGATCTCCAGCGGTGTCGGCGCTTCGACCTGCTCGACGCGATCGGCAAACGACTCCCACTCGTACTGTGCGTGGGCGTTGCAGAGGATCCGCATGCGGGTGAGCGCTTGCAACATCAGCCGGACCTCACCGGGCTGCAGCGCGCGATTGTTGCCGACGAGTCGGGCCACCGTGCCCGCGTGCCGCCGATACGCCCGCCGCTGAAGGCTCGTCATGTTGATCCAGAATGTGTTGTCGGTCCGCGGCGGCAGTTGGTCCATCACCTGACGACGATCGCGGCGGACGAAGAACTCCGACAGCCGCGCCCGCAAGACGTCGAGGCCCTCGTACGCGAGAACCCGGCCCTGCAGCTCCGTCACCGCGTGGAACGGAAGAAGACGCCAGCGGGGCCCGAGCGCCCGGGGGTGGAGAAACTCGACGAGGGAATGGAGTTCCATCAATCGATTCTCGAGCGGCGTTCCGGTGAGGATGAATGCGTGGCGGCTGGGAATCTGCTTGACGGCTCTGGCCGTCTTCGTGTCCCAGTTCTTGATCCGCTGCGCCTCGTCGAGGATGACGAGATCGATCCCGGTGCGCTTAATCTGTTCAAGGTCGCGAAGCACCAGTTCGTAGTTGACGACCATGAAGCCTTCCTGCCAGGTTGCGTAGGCCTCGTGGCGGGTCGCCCGTGTACCCTCGAGGACCCGAACCGAGATCTCGCAGGACGCCTCGATCTCTTGTCGCCATTGATGCTTGAGAGATGCGGGGCAGACGATCAGGATCCGGCGGGCCTCCTTCGCTTCACGCAAGAGCAAGGCCGCAACGATCGCCTGGATCGTCTTTCCGAGCCCCATATCGTCCGCGAGGAACGCTCGACCCCTCGTCGCGAGGAAACGCGCCCCGACGCACTGATAGGGGTGGAGCGTGAACGGCACGCGCCGGGTGATCGACTGCCAGGCCTCGTCGTTGTCCTGAATGCCCTCCAGGAGACGGCGACGATCGACCTTGTGGCGCTCGCTCTGAAGCCGTCCGTGAACAGTGTCGTCGATCTCCGCACGGAGTCCGTTCTCGTCGGCGACCCGTCCCACCAGAACGATCGCCTGCTCGATATCCGCCTCCGGTCGGATCCAACCGTCGTCGTCGAACAGCGTGTCGAGACCCGCCGGCCGTTCATTGCAGGTCCAGTCGACTCGAATCTCTCGCAGCGGATTCGGAACACATTCTTCCCAGACTCTCGGCCGCACCCACAGCGAGAGGACCTTCGCCGGCACCTGCCCTCGATGATGGATGAACCAGTTCCGCGCACGTTCCACGTGGGCGCAGGTCCCAAGTTCATTGGCCGCGTAGTCGTCGCAGTCGCACTGTCCCGCGATGCCCCGGACACCACGCAACGTGACCACCGCCTCTGCCCCGACCTCCAGCCGCACCACCGGCCCGTCTTCATCGATCCTCTTCACCGCTTGCTGTTGACGCCGGGCGGCGGCCCGACGGAGGACCCATTCGGCCTGACTTGCCGAAGCTATCCGCTCGGAGCGGGTCAGGGTGCGTTCCTTCCCGCCACTGACGATGAACCCGTCGACGGACGGAGCGTCGGTCGCACCACGGGCGCCACCGCGACTACGACGACCGGCGGCCGCGACCCCTGCCTCGACGATCGGACCGCCCATCGGGAAGCGCAGCGCTTCGACCGCGGCGACGACGTGCTTGCAGGGAGATCCCGTCGCACTGGGACAGGTGCAGACCCATTCGACCTCGTCCCCGGCCAGGCAGACGGTCACCTGACGGGCGGCCGCACGTTCGTCGCGAACCTTCGCGACCAGGGTCGCGCCATCGGCGGCAACTCTCAGGCTCTCCACACGACCCAGGAGGGCATCCCGTCGCCCGGCCCGTGCCATCGGCTCGCCGGCCCAGGCGACCAGATCGATCTCCATGAACGCGGGACTCGCCGGCGACGGCGCGGGCTGTGGAGGGACGACGCGTTTCCTCACGAAGGTCTTCCAGGGTTTGGACTCGGAACAAACGGCAAGTCTGCCCGATCGTTGTTGTCGCGGCAAGCCCTTTGCGACCCGCTTGCTGTCGACCGCGACTCCGTCTAGCATCGCGGGGTGTCCCGCACCGAAACAACGCCAACGCTCCGCGAATCGCTAGCGACATTCCTGGCCGAGCGGCATCCGTTTGCCGCAACCGCCGTCCTCGACGCGATCGGAGATCGGCTGGACCAACTTCCCCTCGAGGATGCCGGAAAGCTTGCGTCTTCACGGCGTGCTTGCGCGGAGACACTTCGAGAGTCGCTCTTGACGGAGACACCGCCGACGGCGGACGAGATCACTCCGGCCGTCGAAGCCGCGGATCGTCGACAGCAGGCGATCGATCAGGTCGTGGACGACGTTGACGGCTTTCTCGAGCGTCTGGGGATCGCGGCCAGCCTCACGGCCGACGAGCGTCGCGAGATGCTGCGGGGAATGATGCTGACCCGCGCGACGGACAATCAGCTGAAGGCCTTCTTCCTCGGCGGCGAGGTTCGCTATGGCGACACGTCGTTCCAGGGCAAGGGCTTTCGCTCGCTGGGTCAGGAAGCGATCTATGGCTGCGGAATTCGGTTACGTCGTGGACCGCAGTGGCTCGACTCGGAGAAGGGCTGGCAGGGCGACGTCGTCGCCCCGCTGATTCGTGATGCGGGTGCCGCGATCGCGATGTGTCCCGACGAGACGATGGTTCGCAAGATTCTCAGTGCCCAGATGGGAAAAGCGGGGCCCCCGATGGATGGCCGCGACTTCCATGTCGGGGATATGGACGTCGGCGTGCTACCGGCTTCGGCACCGCTTTCGATCGCCACCCTGACGGCGGCCGGAATGGCGATGGGCTTCGCCCGCGCCGGAGACCCACGGGTCGCCCTCTCGTTCATCGGCGAAGGCGGATCGTCGCTGGGTGAATGGCACGAAGCGATCAACCTCTGTGCCGCCCGCAGTCTCCCGGCAGTCTTCTGTCTACAGAACAACCAGACGGCACTATCGACGCCGGTCGGCGAACAGTCGGCGGCCCGGGTATTCGCCGACAAGGCCCTCGGCTACGGTATCCCGGGCCTCACGGTTGACGGGACGGACATCGAGGCCGTCACCGTCGCCTTTGCGTGGGCCGTCGAGCGCGCCCGGCGCAGGGACGGGCCGACACTGATCGAGTTGATCGCGATGCGGATGTGCGGTCATGCCCACCACGACGACATGCTCTATCTGGGAAAAGAGCCCCAGCCGTCGTGGGACTACCCTGATCCCGATCCCAACGGCTACGTCGATGTCGATCGCTACGGCTACTGGCGACAGAAGGACCCGATCGCGACGCATGCGGCAAGGCTGATACGCGATGGCGTCATGACAAACGACGAGATCGAGACGGTACGTGGAGAAGTCGAGGAGATCGTCCGTCACCAGTCGAGGACCGTCATCGACTCGGAATGGCCGGATGCCGCCGACGTCGGCAAGAACGTCTTCGCCGACTTCGAGGTGGAGGGACATCGCGACCCGCTCGCCGAGCCGCTCTCGTCCGAAGAGTCCATGCCTGCCCTGGAGGTCGCACCGCCGTTCGATCGATCGGGTACAACGTTTCTCGAAGCGATCATGCGTGGGGTCGGCCAGGCCCTCGAAGACGATCCCCGCGTGTTCGTCTATGGCGAGGACGTGGGTGGCAAGTACGGCAACGCGTTTCTCCTGCTGCGTCCATTGCTGGAACGCTTCGGCGACCGAATCCTGAACTCGACCCTCGCCGAGGGTGGGGTATTGGGCGTCTGTGTCGGCGCGGCGCTGGCGGGACAACGACCGATCGGCGAAATTCAGTTCAACGATTTCGTCGCGACCGGCTTCAACCAGCTGGTTAACAACGCGTCGATGATTCGCTATCGCTGGGGTGGCTCGGTTCCGATGGTCGTGCGAATGCCCTGGGGCGGTCTCCGCAAGGCGGGTCCTTATCACAGCCAGAACACCGAGCCGTGGTTCTTCCGAACACCCGGGCTGAAGATCGTGACGCCATCGACACCCCACGATGCCCAGGCCTTGATGTTGTCGGCGGTCAAGGACCCGGACCCGGTCTTGTTCTACGAACACATCGCCCTCTATCGGGAACCACGGATCAAGCAAGCCCTGCCCGACAGCGTGGCTCCCCTGCCCCTCGGTCGGGCGGCGCTTCGTCGAACCGGTTCGGACGTGCTGCTGGTCTCCTACGGCGCGTACGTACACTCCTGCCTGCGGGTGGCCGAACGACTCGCCGCCGACGGCATCGACGCGGGCGTCCTGGATCTTCGAACGTTGGTTCCGCTCGATCGTGAGTGTCTTCTGCGTTGTGCTCGCGCGATTGGCCGGATTCTCTTCGTCCACGAAGGGTCGAAGACCGGCGGCATCGGCCAGAGTCTCGCGGCCTGGGTCCAGGAAGAGGCATTCGAGAGTCTCGACGCACCGGTGAGAGTTCTAGGTGCGCTGGACACTCCCGTGCCCTACTCCCCGCCGCTGGAAGAGGCGTTCCTCGTCAGCGATCAACGGATCGAGGACGCGGCGCGTCGACTGGCCGCCTACTGATCCGACGATTCCGGAGGCGCGTCTCCGCAACGAACGACGTCGGCGGCGCTCTTCTCCGCCAACTTGAACGTGCGAATGATCGACTGGAATCTGGCCTCCGCCTCTTCCTTGGTCGCCGCCTGCGCGAATTTCAGCAACGCGTTGGCCAGGGCATCGACGTCGGTCTTGAAGTACTGGACCGCCCCATAGTTTTCGACCTGATCGTTGGCGTCGTAACAGGACTTCAACCGATCGGTCTCGACCTGTAGCCCCACAAGCGCCGCGCCGATCTTCTTCAGATTGCCCGAACAGCAGGTCTGGGCCACCGACGTCGCGCCGGACTGCGCTGCGCCGAGATCGGCGACGTCGTTCTGCAGCTTTACGTTGGCGTTCTGCAGCAGGCCGCGAAGTCGAAAGAACTCGCGATCGATCCCGTCTTTGGGAATATCGCGCGGTGCCGCCGGCAAGACGGCAAACATCGCAATGGCGACGATCGTCACGGTCAGGACCCGCGAGACGGGTCCGATACACTTGCTGTGGGTCATGCGATCTCCAGTGTCGAAGCGCCCTCGGGCGGCCTACAAGGGATACGCCATCCGGCCGTGACCGGCAAGTTTGACGACAGATGACGGCCGTTTGCTATCATTCGAGCCGACGGCACGATCCATCCCGGGAGACAATTTGATGAACGAACGGAGCCACTCCGACGCGTGGCGCCCCCCGGATGCGGGGATCGATCGGACCCTCGTCCAGGAAGCGGCGGAGCTCGTCCGACGCGCCCCGGAACGCCTGGGCGACGTCCTCGCGGACTGGGAGACCCGACACCAGGCGGAACTCGCACTCCGGCTGGACGCCGGCGACCGTCTCAAACTGATATTGAACGCCCCGCGACCGATGCGTCTCGTGCGCAGCCTGCCGGGCGCCGACTTCTACCTGACCGTACGCGAGATCGGTCCCACCGACGCCATCCCGTTCGTGCGTCTGGCATCCAACGAGCAGATCGCCCACCTGCTGGACCTCGAGGCCTGGCGCGGGGAGCGATTTGACGGGGACCGTTGCGGCGCGTGGATTGCACTGATTCTGGAGGCCGGCGAACAATCGATGCGACGCTTCACCCGTCATCTGGATGACGAGCTTCTCTCGTTGCTGCTTCACAACTGGCTGCATGTGACCCAGATAGAGTCCGAGGACGACCCGGACCAACATGGTCATGGCCTTAGCGAGTCCGGCACCGAGGAGGGGTTCATGGCGCCGGACGGCAACTATCGATTCTGGACCACCGCCACCGAGCACGGACCGGCGGCCGGGCGATTCCTACGGGCGTTTTTTCTCGATCAGCCCGAGCGCTACCAACGGGTGATGTGGGGTTCGATCTGGGAACTCAACTCGGAACTCGAGGAGCAGGCTTTTCGCTGGCGTCAGAGCCGACTGGATGAACACGGCTTCCCCGGCCTTGACGATGCCCTCGAGATCTACCGCAGCCCCAGTCGAGCCAGCGAGATCCCCTCCGCACCCCGACCGACCGACGCGGACGGCCTTGCCGCTCCACGCCTCCCGGTGGCCGCCGCGTCCGATTCAACGGCGTTGAGTCTCGCTCTTGCCCATCTGGATGACTCCGTTCGGGATGACGTGCTCCACGGCTTCGTATCGGTGGCAAATCACGTCCTTGTCGCAGACTACGCCGATATGGGAGATCCCGTCGCCCATCGACGGGCGGCGGAGAAGACCGGCGCGTTTGTCCAGATCGCCCTCCATCGACGCGGCGACACCTCTCCGGAACAGGCGGCCCACACGCTGTCGAGCACGCCGATCAAGGAGCTGTTTCGGGAGGGCTACGAACTCCCGATGCTGCTCCATCAAAACGCCCGTTCGCTCCTGGCGGACGGATGGCTCGCCGGAGCGCCCCAGGCCGTCTATCTGGTGGACGACGAGGTGCGTGAGCGATTCGAGGCGCTGCTCGGCCCTCGCCCTCTCTACCTGGATGCCGACGACGAGACCCAGCGGAGCGAGCGTCGGGACTTTCGGTCGATCGAGGAGATCGAGACCAGTGGCGCGGCAGTCGAGATGATCCGGGTCGCGGGGAACCTGCTCTGGAGTCGACTCCCCCTCGAAGAAGCACTTGCCACCGGCAACGAATTGCATCGGATGAGCACCTTTCTTCTGACGCTGATGGCCAACTACCACGTGGGCAACGGACTGACGATTGCTCCTTTGGCGGATACCACCACCGCAGATTTTCTTCGTTCCGTCGCATCCCGGCGAACCGCCGCTCCGGATGCGCCGGCAAGCGCTCTGAGCCGAATGATCGACGGGTTGGCGATCGACGATGAGCTCCCCACGCGGGAACAGGCGATCCTTACGGCGTTTGGGCGGTTTTCCTTGCAGAAACTCTACGACCAGTGTTCCGGCCTGGATCCCGGCGCGCCGCTGGATCCGCGCTATGTCAGCTGTCTGTGGTTGAATCCCGAGAAATCACAACGTGAGGAGCGGTGATGAGTGACGACGACATTCCGCTGAAGTCCGCCGTTGAACTTGCCATGGAACGGCTGCAGGCATCCGACCGTGAGGCCGGTGTCGACGCCCCTCGCGTGCTGACCGATGCGGAAAAGGCCCGCATCGCGGAGCTACGCTCGGAGTCTCGCGCTCGCATGGCACAGATCGAGATTCTCTACCGCGATCGACGAAGCGCCGACGACGATCCCGTCAAGCTTGCCGAGCTGGACGAACACTACGAAGTCGATCGCCGACGCATCGAGTCGGACGTCGAGGGCAAGATCGCGAGGATCAAGGAAGGACGCCCCGAGGACGACTAGTCCGCCTCGGCCCACACCTGGCAGAGTTCGATGATCACATCGACAGCCTTCTGCATGTCATGGGTCGACACCCATTCGGTCCTGGAATGGAAGTTGTGCTCGCCGGCGAAGATATTGGGTGTCGGCAGCCCCATGAACGACAACCGCGATCCATCGGTTCCGCCGCGAATCGGCTTCTCGCGTAACTCCAGACCTGCCCGTCGGATCGCCTCACGCGCGTGCTCCACGACCTGCGGGTGATCCTTCAGAATCTCCCCCATGTTGCGGTAGGACTCCTCGACCTCGATCTCGACCCGGGCACCCGGGGATCGCTCGAGGCTCCTGTGGGCGGTCTTGCGAAGCAACGTGTGAAGCCTCTCGAGCCCCGCGCTGTCAAAACTTCGAACAAGCACCCGGACCGTCGTGCAGTCCACCGCGGCGTCCACGACATACGGGTGGACGAACGCCTCACGCTCCTCGGTCGACTCCGGGCTCGCGCTATCTGTCGGCAGGTCGGCGATGAACCGGGCGGCCGCTCGAATCGCGTTGACCATGGTCCCCTTGGCAAACCCGGGATGGGTATTGAAGCCGACGAAACGCAGGACACACGTGTCGGCCGAGAACGTCTCGGACTGGATCTCGCCGAGAGTCTCGCCATCCATCGTGTAGGCACAGCTAGCCCCGAATGCCTTGACATCAAAGTACTTCGTGCCCTGCCCGATCTCCTCGTCGGGCGTGAACCCGATTCGAATTGGGCCGTGGGGAATCTCGGGATGAGCCAGCAGGTATTCGGCGGCTGCGACGATCTCGGCCACACCGGCCTTGTTGTCGGCACCGAGGAGTGTGGTCCCGGAGGCGGTGATGATGTCGTTTCCCCGCTGTTCGGCCAGCCAGGGCGTATCCCGCTCCCGAAGGACCACCGTCGGGTCATCCGGCAACACGATGTCTTCGCCCTGGTAGTTGCGATGAACGATCGGGCGAACGTCCTTACCGGGCATCTCCGGCGACGTGTCGACATGGGCGAGAAACCCGATCACGGGGACGTCGTCATCGACGGTCGACGGAAGCGTCGCGAACAGGTAACCGTTCGCGTCAAGGATGACATCGGCGAGGCCCAACTTGACCAGCTCGGCTCGTAGCCGCTCGAGGAACACGAGCTGCCCCGGGGTGCTCGGATAGGACTCGGAGTCCTCTCGGGACTGGGTGTCGTGCGTCACGTACTCGAGAAACCGCTCCACGCAACGGCTTGGATACTTCACGGGCTCCATTTCGACTCCTCTCGATCCGCGGGGTTCCGCGATCACAGCATGATGCTAGCGTCTCGGGTCTTGTGTTGCATCGCATGTTGCGATAACATTTGCTGTCGCTGCGGACGAACACCGGAGACGACGCGTTAGGTTTCGCGAATGTCGCTCGTTCTTGGTGTTATTCCAGTCCGTTACGGATCCACCCGGTTCCCCGGGAAACCTCTCACTGTCCTCGGCGACCCCTTCGACAACCGAACGATGATTGAGGAGGTCTGGCGACGGGCATCTGCGGCGAGAGGGATCGATCGATTGATCGTCGCCACCGACGATCAACGGATCCTCGACGCCGCGACTCGGTTTGGTGCCGAGGCGACGATGACGTCATCCGAACACACCAGCGGAACCGATCGCGTGGCGGAAGTCGCCCGCGATGCGGGCGAGCAGTATTCGGTTATCATCAACATCCAGGGCGACGAGCCGCTCCTGACATCCAGAAGCCAGGAACTTCTCCTGGGTTCGTTTCAGGGCGATGCGTCCCCGGAGATGGCAACGCTCTGGGAACCGTTCGAGAGTGCAAGCGAAGTGCTGGACCCCAACAACGTCAAGGTCGTCATGGATGGATCGGGAAAGGCTCTCTACTTCTCACGTTCTCCGATCCCCTACGTCCGCGGAACGCAGAGCCCCATGCAGAGCCCAATGACGCTGGACTCTCCGGCGCAGCTGGAACATTTCCGAAAGCATCAGGGGATCTACGCCTACCGCAGGGATGCGCTCCTGAACCTGACCGGGATGCCTCCCAGTCCGCTGGAGCGGGCCGAGGGCCTCGAACAGCTACGAGCACTGGAAGCCGGATACCGCATTCATGTGGTGAAATCCGATTTCCGGTCACAATCCGTCGATACACCGAAAGATCTTGAACGTCTGAGCCGTTTAATGTTGGAGGCCGAGTAGATGTTGCGGAACAAGAGGGGCACCAAGTACATCTTCGTCACGGGTGGCGTCGTCTCGTCGCTCGGAAAGGGGCTGGCCGCCGCCTCGATCGGACGAATACTGGAGGATCGGGGTTTCCGGGTCGCGCTCCAGAAACTCGACCCGTACATCAACGTGGACCCGGGGACCATGAGCCCCTTCCAACATGGTGAGGTCTTCGTCACCGATGACGGGACGGAGACGGATCTCGATCTCGGTCACTACGAACGCTTCACGTCGATGGTGGCCTCGAAGGACAACAACTTCACGACGGGCAAGATCTACGCGTCCGTTATCGAGAAGGAACGACGCGGCGACTACCTCGGGGCGACGGTCCAGGTCATCCCCCATATCACCGACGAGATCAAACAGTCGATCCTCGCGATCTCCGAAGGCGTGGACATCCAACTCGTCGAGATCGGTGGCACCGTCGGTGACATCGAATCGCTTCCCTTCCTTGAGGCGATCCGACAGTTCTGGTTGGACGTCGGACGCGAGAACGCGATCTTCGTCCATCTCACGCTGGTGCCGTGGATCGCAACGGCCGGCGAGCTAAAAACGAAACCGACCCAACACTCGGTCCGCGAACTGCGTGCCATCGGCATCCAACCCGACATCCTGCTCTGTCGGACCGATCGACCGCTTCCGGGGGCGATCAAGCGCAAGATCGCACTGTTCTGCAACATCGGCGAGGACGCGGTCATCACGGCGAAAGACGTCGACACGATCTACGAAGTCCCCCTGGCCCTCTCCGCAGAGGGCATCGACGAAATCGTCATGAAACTTCTGGACCTCCCCTACCGCAGGAAAGACCTCAGCCGCTGGGAGGATCTGGTCGATGCCATCAAGAAGCCACAGGACGAGGTAACGATCGGGATCGTCGGGAAGTACGTCTCCTACGAGGACTCCTACAAGTCTCTCAGCGAGGCGTTGCTGCACGGCGGCGTCGCGTCGAAGACGAAGGTCAACCTCAAGTGGATCGAGTCGGAAGATGTGGCCAATGGCCAACTGGAGGCAGAGCTCTCCTCGGTCGATGGAATCCTGATTCCCGGCGGCTTCGGGAGTCGTGGCGTCGACGGGATGATCGAGGCCGTTCGATACGCCCGCGAGAACAAGATCCCGTACTTCGGTATCTGCCTCGGACTGCAATGTGCCGTGATCGAATGCGCGCGCAACCTCTGTGGCATGAAGCGCGCGGACTCCACCGAGTTCGACGAATCCGTCGAGCAGCGTGTGATCTACAAGCTGCGCGATCTCCTGGGAGTAGAGGAGATGGGCGGGACCATGCGGCTCGGCGCCTATCCGGCGGACCTGACCCGAGACACGTTCGCGATGCGTGCGTACGGCGATTCACCGGTCTCCGAGCGGCACCGCCATCGTTTCGAGGTCAATCAGGAGTTCCTGCCGCAGATCGAAGCGGCGGGAATGCGTGTCTCCGGGATCTCCCCGGATGGTAAGTTTGTAGAGATCGTCGAGTACGGGGACCATCCGTGGTTCCTGGCGTGTCAGTTCCATCCGGAGTACAAGTCCAAGCCTCTCGCACCGCATCCGTTGTTCCGCGAATTTGTCGCTGCTTCGCTACGTTTCCGGCACGAGGCCCGTGGCAAGGCCGCCGCACCGAAGACCGAGGGGCAACATGCCTACACGAACCATCCGGATCGCAAATGAGCTGATAGCGGGCGACGACCGTCCGCTTCTACTGATTGCCGGTCCGGATCTGGTCGAGGACCGTGACCACGCGCTGCGAATGGCGGAGTCGCTTTCGAGCGTCGCCGCCAAGCGATCGGTGCCGTTCGTCTACAAGTCTTCGTTCGACAAGGCCAACCGGACCTCGGTGGACTCCCCTCGTGGCCCGGGTCTGGAGGAGGGTCTCCGGATCCTGCAGGACGTCAAACGCGAGACCGGCGTGGCGTTAACGACGGATGTTCACTCGGTCGAGCAGGTCCCGTCGGTGGCCGAGGTCTGTGACCTGATCCAGATTCCGGCGTTCCTCTGTCGACAGACCGATCTTCTTCTTGCGGCGGGCCAGACGGGAAAAGCGGTCAACGTGAAGAAGGGCCAGTTCCTGGCAGCCGACGACACACGACACATCGTCGCGAAGCTCCGATCGACTGGCAACGATCAGATCATGTTGACGGAACGCGGGACGACCCACGGCTACCACAATCTGGTCGTGGACTTCCGCTCCTTACCGCAGATGGCAGCGTTCGATGTACCGGTCTGCTTCGATGCCACCCACTCCGTCCAACTCCCGGGAGCGGCCGGTGGGAGTTCCGGTGGCGAACGGCAGTACATTCCTATCCTTGCCCGCGCCGCGGTCGCGATCGGCGTCGACGCCCTGTTCTTCGAAGTCCACGACGACCCCGCCAACGCTCCTTGCGACGGCCCAAACCAGTGGCCGCTGTCTCGGTTTTCCGGCCTCCTGGACCGATTGATCGCCATCGACAACGCGTCCCGTCGATGAATCGTGCCGCCGGCCTGTTCCTGATCGTCCTGGTCGTCGCCGGATGTGGGGGCTCCAGACCCGCCCCGGAGGCCACTCCGGCGGACCAGGTATCGATCGCCCTCGAGATGCTCAACGCCTCCGCGACGGAGGAGGGGCGTCTGGATCTGGCCGATCGTCGCTTTGGCCTGACGATCGACGACACGCAGTGGGCACCGCTCCTGGATGCTCTCGAGGCCACGGGGCGGCTATCCGACCCTCAAACCGAGGGATCCGAGCCGCTCGATCAGGGCCCGGATCACACGGAATTCATCGTCGATTTCGATGTCGCGGTCAGCGAGGTGGGACGGGGTGCCGTCAGCGTAAGGTTGCACCGCGAGGACGAGTCCTGGAGAATCGTGTGGTTTCAGGGTCCCGGGTTCGAATGGCCAAGCCCGGGTCGTCCGCCCGATGACGGGTTGAGTAGTTCCGCACCTCCGGACGCGATGGAGTGACCGATGTCGGTTGACACTGCACGCCGAGTTCTGGAGATCGAGTCGCGCGCCATCGCCGACCTGATCGATCGACTCGACGAACGATTCGATGAGGCGGTCCGCCGAATCAACGAGTGCGAGGGCCGTGTCGTTGTGACCGGCATGGGCAAGTCCGGCATCGTCGGTCAGAAGATCGCCGCGACGCTCAGCTCCACCGGTCGAGCCTCGGTCTTCATGCATCCTGCGGAGGCCATCCACGGGGACCTCGGCATGCTCGTCGCCGGCGATGTGTTGCTGGCGATCTCGAACTCGGGAGAGACCGAGGAGATCGTTCGACTCCTGGAGTTGGTCCGTCGCATCGGCGCCGGAGTCATCGCGCTAACGGGTGTCGCCGATTCCACGCTGGCCAGAGAGTCGGACGTTCATATTGATGTGGGTGTTAAGCAGGAGGCCTGCAACCTGGATCTGGTGCCGACATCCTCGACGACCGCAGCCCTCGCGATGGGCGATGCGCTGGCCGTCTCATGCTACGAGCTTCGCGGCTTCTCCCAGCAGGACTTCGCGCGGTTCCACCCCGGAGGGCGACTGGGTCGGCGGTTGCTACGGGTCGGGGCGATCATGCATAGCGACGATTCGCTTCCGCAGGTCGCCGCTCACGCCGACCTGAAGGTTGCGATCGAGGAACTGGATGCCAAACGTCTGGGAGTCGTCTGCGTGACCGATGACGACGGACGGCTTGTCGGCGTCCTGACCGACGGGGATCTCCGCCGGAGGATGTTGAAACAGTCCCGGCCCCTTTCCGGGCGAGCCGACGAGGCGATGATTTCCTCTCCGCAGACCGTCGGAGCCGATGCACTCGCGTCGGAGGCACTCCATCGAATGGAAGACAAGAAGATCACGTCGCTTCCGGTCATCGACGAGGATCGTCGACTCCTCGGAGTGATCCAGATCCACGATCTCTGGCGCACCGAACTGTTCTAGGACGATGGAGATGCGTTTAACGTGACCGAACCAAGCAAGACCCTTCAGGAACAGATCGGGCGCGTTCGCTGGATCGTTCTCGATGTCGACGGCGTCATGACGGACGGCAAACTGGTGATCGACTCCGCCGGTGGGGAGATTCGATCCTTCTCGGTGCGCGACGGGCTCGGTATCAAGATCGCCCAGCATGCCGGGATCGGATTCGCGATCATCTCCGGGCGAGATTCTCCGGTCGTCAAGAGTCGTGCGATCGAGCTGCACATTGACGAAATTCACCTGGGTGTCCATCGAAAGGCCGATTGTCTGCGCGAGATCCTCGAACGACGTCAGATCGAGCCGGCCGCCGCCTGTTACATTGGAGACGACGTCATCGACATTCCGGCCATGAGGTTGGCGGGCCTGGGCGTCGCACCGTCGGATGCCGATCCCGCAGCCCGCGCGGAGGCCGATTTCGTGACCGAAACGGCCGGCGGCCACGGCGTGGTCCGCGAAATGGTAGACATGATCTTGCAACGACGGGGTGAATGGGACCAGACTATCGCCAGCATGTTTCCCCACTGAGGTTCAGATGAAAGTGTTGATCGTCCTGCTGTTCATGCTGCTGACCGCCGTCGTGGTGGTCTTTGCGATCTACAACACGGCCACGGTGCCGATCACGGTGTGGTACACCAGCTTCCCCGCGGTCGAACTCTGGGTCGTCGTCGTCGTGTCGATCATCGTAGGCGTAGTGTTTGCGCTGACCATAGGTCTCGTCGAGGGCACGGCGACCCGTATCGAGAACCGACGACTGAGACGCACGCTGCGAAAGCTCGAGACAGAGAACAACTACCTGCGTACTCAGCCGTCTTCAGCCCGTCATCGCACAGAGAGTCCGCTTCCAGCCCCTCTGGCCCCGATGACCGCGCCCGCGATCGTCGAACCCGCCAGTGCGCCGGTCTATGGCAGTGGCGACGAAGATGAAGATGACGATGTCTATTCGGGCGGAAGCGCCGTCTAGAGCAACTAGGGCGAGTGTTCAGACACCTGTTGCTTGAGTTCGGCGACCTTGCCATCGCCGAGATGAGCGCTCAGTTGTTCGATTTCCAGTTCGATGAGATAGAGATACTCGGTCATCGGATCATCGATCCGCCGATCGTGGATGGCACGACGTAGTTCTTCCGCGTCCCACGTTCCGTCCTCTCGCAATTCGGCATCACGTAGAGCCGGCAAATCATCCTCGGCGGATTGACAACATGCACGGATCAAGTTGACCGTGCCTGCTCCGATCTCGGACTTCACCGATAGGAAGACCACCCGTTGCATGGCATTGAATCGTTCGATCGCGCCATCCAGATCGTCGGGCGGTTGCCAGTCGTCCAGACTCGGTTCTGCGGACGTATCCTCCTCAGACTCACCGGCGATCATTCGATCGACTTCCTCTCGATCCAGCCGCACGGTGCGCGAAGCGACGTCCAGGTCAAGAGGCTCGATCCGCTCCTCATGCTCATCGACAAGATCGTCGCGCGCGACCTGGATGGAGGCGGTCTCGTCTTCTTCCTCTTTTTCCACGCTGACGTGGATCGCGTCGTCGTCCTTATCGTCGGGCGCCGCGGACAGCGCCGCCTCGACCGCACTGCGATCCATGGCCTGCGTCTGATCGGCGTCCGCTTCGGAGTCGACAAACGCGTAGCCGGTCTCTTCGTCCTGATGGACGGCGATCGGTTCGTCGGCGGGTTCCTGCTGTTCATCGACGTCGACGACCACGACCGACGAGGTGACCTCGACATGGGTCTCGATCTCGGTTTCACCCGGACGACAGATGACGGCATCCAGGACACGCAGCGCCCAGATGATCTGGCAAACTCGGTAGTCCGGCAGATCGACCGTGCGACACAACCGTCGGACCGTCGCGGGTTCCTGGAGGGCGGCGACGACTTGCCATTCGGCCGGCCCCCCGTGAAGCGCGTCCAGCCGATCCAGATAGGTGGGGGTCAGTTCGACCTTGCTGTCCAGTCCGCCGATCCCTGCCACGATCCGATCCCAGTCCACGACGTGCCGTAAGCCCTCGGAGACCAGCTGTTCGATCGACTCCTGCATCGTGATCTTTTCCAGGGTCGGCAGTTCCCCTGCCCGGAAACCGTAGTCGGCATCCGTCCAGCCGAACGTATCGAAGAGTATCTCCATCAGTTGCTGACGGATCATCTCCGTGAGGTCTGCGTTATCGATCACGCCCATCTCGAGGAGGATCGTCCCGACCCGCTTGTTCGTCAGGAGCCGCTGGGTGACTTCCTCGCGATCGCGAAGTGAGATCACCCCGCGTCGAAGGAGGTAGGCCATCAAACCGTCGTCACTCTGATTACTCGTCGAGAAGACGCATCGTCCCTCCTGCAGGTGGAACGTTCGCTTGTGCGAACCACGCTGCACTTGCAGGACGCCGGTCGCATCGGCTGCCGCCATCTCAACGATCAGGTCCACAAATGGGCGATCGGCGAGCGACCCCTCGAGGGTCAAGCCTTCGGTGTCGAATCGCTTCGGCTTCTCGACGACAACACCCATGACGCTCAAGGCCCACAGCGCCTGATAGATCTCGAAGTTCGAAAGGAAAGCCTCTCCGCAGAGACCATCGACGGACTCGTCGCCCTGCTCGAGACGGACGAGGATCAGCTCTTCGCCCTCGGCGAATTCGACCCCGGCGATCGTGTCGCGCCAGCCGTCGGCAAGACCATAGACCGTCTGCAGCGAACCGACGCTGCGGCGGATGCGCTCGAAGCTGCGAATCCGGCGGATGCCTTCCAGGATGATTCGCCCCATGTCGATATCGAGCTTGATGACCTCGTCGGTCGGTAGGTCGCCATCCTGGAACTGGTACTCGCCTTCGGTCCATTCGAACCACTCGAGAACGATCTCGCGCACCTGGAGCAACACGCCGTCGACCAGTTCCTGAGCCTCCAGCGATCCTTCGTCGACGAGCACCGCTCCGATGCGTCGGCCGGGTTCGATACCCGCCGCCGCCGTCTCGAGCTGTTCGAGGGTGATCTTGCCGCTGCGAAGCAGGACCTTGTCCAGACGCCCGTTCAGATCCGTCGAGTTGGCGAAGACGATCCTGCCACTCTGCAGAAAGAACGTCTTTTCTCGTTCGCCTGAGCAGACGGAGAGAACACCGGTTCGCTCCTCGCGGCTCAACCGCCAGAGGAGATCCGGCGGGCTGAGGCCCTCGAGCCTTCCGCTGATCCAGCTTTTCTCGTTGCCGACGTCCGATTTCATCGGTTGAGCCCCGTCGTCCAAGGGTTATTCATCGATTTAATGTCGGCGGCCAGGCGATGAAGGTCAAGTCACCTCACCCGAGGGGCGTTTTTTCCACTCCGGCGGCCTTTGTCGCTTCATCGACAAGCATGACAGGAATCCCATCCCTGATCGGATAGACCCGTCGACAGTCCCCACACTGGATACCGGATTCGTCATCGTTGGCCGCGATGGCCCCCTGACAGGCCGGGCAGACCAGAATCTCCAGCAGTCGTTCATCGATAGGCACGGCGACTCCTCCTTGGGGCTGCGTCCCGTCCGGTATACACCTAGCCGTTCGGGGGTGTCAAAGGAGTTCGAGCCTGCCGCTATACTCGCCCCATGCTCACGATCGATCCCGCCCTCGGGGCGGCTCTTCGCAACGGCGGGAAGGATCTTCGGATTCTGCTGATCCGATTGGGTGCCATGGGCGACATCCTGCGCGCCGTACCGTCACTTCAGGCGCTGAGGCGCGGACTGCCTGACGCCCGCCTGATCTGGGTGCTCGACGAGCATTGGCGACTCCTCCTCGAGGGACACCCGTCTGTCGATGAAGTCATCGGCGTCCCGCGCAAGGAGATGGACCGCCTCCGGCGCTCCCCGTCTCGATGGCTGGAACTCTGGCGCCTGACCCGTCGGCTTCGCACCGAGACGCGATCGGTCGACGCGGACCTGGCGATCGACTTCCACGGGAACCTTCGAAGTGGTCTGGTGTCGTTTGGGTCTCACGCCACCCATCGTCTCGGCTACGACGGCCATCAACAGAAGGAATCCAATCGCTGGTTCATGAATCTCCACTTGCCATCGGGTACCCGACGAACCTCTCGGATCGATCGCAACCTCGCGCTGGTCGCCAGCCTCGGGATTCCGACATCACCGTTCCCGTCGTGCGATCTTCCTCTGCCGGATCGTGGACGGGACGCGGCCGACGCGATTCGCGGGGAGCTCGGTGGCGGCCGCTACGCGATCATCTCGCCGGGAGCCAGCCCATCGCAGGCGTACAAACGTCCCCCGGCGGAGATTCTCATCGAGTCCTGTCATCAGCTTCATGCACGAGGGGTCTCGCCCTGGGTTCAATTCGGACCGGGCGAGGAAGAAGATGCACGGGTCGTCGTCGAGGGTGCCGGCCAGCACGCCCGTCTCTGCCCGCCAACGAAGATACCGGTTCTGGCAGACCTGATTCGCGGCGCGACGATGTTCGTGGGTGGCGACAGCGGCCCGCTTCACCTGGCCTGCGCCGTCGGCTGCCCGGTCGTGGGTCTCTACGGCCCCACGGATCCGGTGGTCAACGCTCCCTGGGGCTCGGCCCACCGCGTCGTCTTCCCGGCGGATCGAGAGTACACCGGTATCAAACGGCAGGATCGCGTCGCGGGCTTCGAAGGTCTGAGCGTCGCATCCGTAGTCGCCGCGATCGAGAGCCTACTGATCGAGGTGGGCGACGGACCGGTATAGATCGGGCCACGCCTCGGCGTCCCAGTCGACAGGATCTCCGTGTTGAAGCCGAAGCTTCCGGTACGAACGAAGCAGTCGACGAACCCCACGTTCGCGAAGCGCATCGTCCAGCGGTCCGTCGTGCACTCGCGCACGATCGAGATCGAGGATCGTCACCGTTGGACTCGCTGAGCACGACACGAGGATATTGCCAAGATTGAGATCACGATGTTCGATGCCGGCGTCGTGCAACTTTCGAATCGCCGACACAATCTTTCGTTGCACCGCTTCATCCAGAGCCTCGCCATCCACGAGACGACGGGCCAGGTCCCGCGTATCGGTCTCCTCGACGATGGCAAGCCAGCCTCGATAGAGCAGCGGTGGACCGGACACCGCCAGAGCCCCGACGATCTCCGGTGTCGCGACGCCGCGCCGCCTTGCCGCCACGGGCACCGTCACATTGGCCAACATCCGACCCGACCCGAGGAAGCGATCCCTCCACAGCGTCGCCGTTAGGCCCCCACGGCCGAGTTGTTTCAGAACCCAGGACTCGTGACCCGCGTCGACACGCCTCCAACCCCCCCGGCCTCCGGCCTCCGTGGCCTCTGCCAGGTAACTCTTCCAACGCCCGGGATCGTCCAACCCGTGTGCTTTCCAGATGGCCCGACGCTCTTCGTGAACCACGGACCAACCGGCGGTCAGCGATGTCGACCGATATCCGTCCGGAACCTCGAGAGGACTCATCGACGCGACCGGCCCGAGATCGCCGCGACTCCTACTCCCAGCAGATAGAGCAGGATCATCGGCACCGCGAAGACAGCCATCGTCATCATGTCGCCGGTCGGCGTGATGACGGCGGAGAGCAGCGCGATCACTAGAACGGCGTAGCGGAAATTGCGCATCAGAAACGCCGGTGTCACGACGCCGATCCGGGCGAGAAAGAAGATCAGGATCGGCATCTCGAAGACGGCGCCCATACCCAGAATCAGTGTGCTCTGAAAACTGAACGCCGAGCGGAGCGTGATCTGTGCCGTGAACTCGCTGCCGAGATTGAGCAGCCACGATGCGGCAATCGGTGTCGCCACGTAGTAGCCGAACGCTCCCCCCCCAACGAAGAACAACGTGCTGAACAGTAGGAACGGGAAGACCCACCGTCTCTCGTTCTTGTAGAGCGCCGGCGCGATGAACGCCCACAACTGATAGAAGATCAGCGGCGCGGCAACAAAGATCGCGGTCAACGCGGCGCTCTTCATGTAGATCATGAACGCCTCGGAGACATGAATGAAGACGATGTCGCTGCCTTCGAACAGATGGTCGCGAATCGGCTGGACGATGAAGCCGACGAGACGCTCGCTGACGACCCAGCACGCACCCAGCGCGATCAGGTAGGCCAGCACGGCCTTGAACAGACGCTTGCGGAGCTCGTCGAGATGCTCCAGCAGGGTCATCGATCCTCGCGGCGCGTCAGGCTCCGTCATCGTCTTTCGGGTCGCGTTCCACCGAGCGGAGGTCCGCCGCCGTTTCGGACAGATCTTTCTGCGTGGACCGGACCTCGTCGATGTGAACCTCTCGCTCGAGGTTTATCCGAAAATCCGTGGACGCGCTGCGGAAGTCCGACAACGCCTTCCCGAGGGTCCGACCGAAGGCCGGGAGTTTGCGTGGACCAAAGAGGAGGAGTCCCAGAACCAGCAGGACGAGGATCTCTCCACCACCGACCGAGCCAAACATTCTTCTGCCTTTCTCGTAGAGACTACAAGGAAGAGCCTAGCGGCCGCAGTCGAAGAGTGTCAAGGCGTCCATTGCCGTCGTTGGTTGTCACAAGTACAAGCGAGTCATATAATTACAAGGAAGTCACGTTCTGGAGGCCCCATGACCCAGCCCCGTCGATCGCTACCGGTCTTCCCCATTGCCGTCCTGATCATCGGCGCCATCGTCGGCGGTATGCTCGGGAGCGACGCACAGGCCGATGCCGGCCAGGCGGAAGATCAATTCTGGACCTTCGGTCGAGTGCTCTCGCTAGTCGAGGAGCAATACGTCGGCGAGCTCGAATCCGACGAGCTGGTCGAGAACGCGATCGCCGGTCTGCTGCAGACCCTCGATCCCCACTCGAATTACCTGAATCCCGAGTCGTTCTCCGAGATGCGTGACGAACAGCGGGGCAAGTTCAGCGGACTCGGAATCCAGATTACCAAGCGCGGCGCCGACAAGCCGTTGACCGTGATCGCACCCATCGACGGAACACCGGCTTCCCGTGCCGGCCTCCAGTCGGGCGATGTGATTTCCAAGATCGAGGGAGAGCCGACGATCGAGTTGACCGTTCAGGACGCCGTGCGCCTCCTGAAGGGACCCAAGGGCAGCGAGGTCACGATCACCATCGAGCGCCCCGGTCTGGACGATAGCTTCGACGTGACGATCGGCCGTGACGACATCCCGATTGAGAGCATCCGCGTCTATCACATGCTGGCCGACGGGGTCGGCTACGTTCGGATCGCTAACTTCACCTCCACCACCGTCACCGAGCTCGACACGGCCGTGACCGAGCTCAGCGAGCAGGGCATGGGGCGGTTGCTCCTGGATCTGCGAGGCAATCCCGGCGGCCTACTGGAGCAGGCGGTCCAGGTCTCGGATCGCTTCGTCGGCGAGGGCGACAAGATCGTCTTCACCCGTGGCCGCGTCGCCGGCTCGAACCAGGACTACTTTGCCCAGCGCGGTGCCGACAAGATCGATCTGCCGCTTATCGTGCTTGTCAACGGAAGCTCCGCATCGGCCAGCGAAATCGTATCCGGTGCCATCCAGGATCACGACCTCGGACTCGTGGTGGGCGAGACGACCTTCGGCAAGGGACTCGTGCAACGGGTCATCCCATTGCGTGACGGCGGTGCACTTGCGGTCACGACGGCGAAGTACTTCACGCCTTCCGGCCGACTGATCCAACGGGACTACACCGACGTCGAGCAGTACTACATGAACCGCAACGGCGAGCTCGAGCCCGGCGATGCCGACGACATCGAAGGGACGAGCGGCGCGGAGATCTTCTTCACCGACACCGGACGCAAGGTGTTTGGAGGTGGTGGAATCCATCCGGATCACACTGTCGAGAACGACAACGCCTCGCAGTTCATCCTTCGTCTATTCCGAGAGAACCAGCTCTTCGACTTTTCCGTTGAGTTTCTTTCGGCGAACCCCGAGATCGATAAGAACGTCGCGCTTACCGACGAGGACATCGAGAGCTTCCGCGCGTTCCTCACCGCTCGAGAGGTTGAATTCACACCCGAGGAGTTCGCCGCGGATCGCGATCTGATCAATCTGCGACTCCGAGCGCAGATCGCCCGCATCCGTTGGGACGCAAACGTCGAGAGTCGAGTCCTGTCGGAGGGCGACAAGCAGATCCAGAAAGCCATCGAACTCTTCGAGGAAGCTGAGAAGCTGCGCGCCGATCGGCCCGACGACGCCCGACCGAAAGATCGTTCTCAGGATCGGCTCCGTGCTGATGCCGGATCGATCGACTCCGACCCGGTCGTGGAATCAGAGAGCCAGCAGTAGGTCCAACCGCCCCGCCGTGTCCGCACGAAAGAACGACCGCAGACTGCGGAGCTGTTGAGGGTGCGGAAGGGCTCCGAGCCGATCCAGCCACTGAACGGCGAGGCGCGCCGCCCGTCGGTAGCGTTCGCGGACCCTGGGGTCGGGGTCGCTGTACTCCACGCTCTCGAATAATTGACGACGGAGCCAGATCCGTCGAGCGACGCTGAGGCGCGGGCGACGTCCGGCAAGAAACCGTGATAACACCAGGTACTTGCTTACGTTGGCGTTCCATTCCAATTCGAGGAGGGTCACCGAGCGACCGCGACGCGCGCGGTCCGCCACCAGCAACAGATGGTCGATCTCCTCCACGAGGGTCGCGAAGTCGTCAACGTTCCCGTCGTTCAGTCCGTATTGGGGTGGCTGGCTCTCGAGCCGCCGCACCATCGCATCGGGAAGGTAGACCGTCGCGTGGACCTGACCGGCCTGCTCACGAACCAATGTCCTTGCCCCGCCTACCGGAGATCCGATCTCGGACGGTCGACTGCGGGCATACAACGCCTGGACGCCGCGATCGCCGATCACATATGAGCCGATCTCCCGAACGCCGTTCGGGATCCCGTACGTCCGTTGCAGGACGCGCTGCACCGACTCGAGGAGTGATGGGCGGATCGTCATGCGACGGAGTTGTCGTTGACCGGCAGGTACTCGAAGTCCCCGTCGCGGAAGACGATCTTCAGGGTCCCGTAGGGTAGTTTGGCCCGTGCCGACGCCAGGACCCGTCGTTCGACCTCATTGGCATCGAAGGGACGCTCGCCGCTCTTCAGCTCTCTCAGCCAGTGGATCAACTCCTGCCGATCGGTCTCCTCGGAACGATCGTCCTTGCGGACCCGTTTGGCGATCTCGACGTTGCAGACCGCGTCGAGCACGGCAGCGAGATGTCGTGCGCCGTAGGTCGCCGAGAAACCGACTCGGATCAGTTCATCGCGGGCACTCCCGTCGAGACAGATCCGCAGGTCGTGAACCCGTTCGTAGCGCGCGGCGATCTTGTCGAACTCCAGATCCAGGATTCGATCGATGCTGCTTCGCGTCAGACGGTTGAAGTGGATCATCTTTACGCGGTTGACAAACTCCGGCTTCAGCGATTTGCGAAGGTCGCGACGGATGTCCTGATCGACCCGCTGGTCGCGCTCTGCAGAATCGGCGAAACCAATGGGATCGTTCCGCTGTTGCTCGTCGCTGTAACCGAGATTCGACGTGAAAAACAACATGCAGTTGGAGAAGTCCAGCACCGTTCCGCGATTGTCCGTTGTGGTCCCGCGGTCAAGAATCGACAGGAAGAAAGTGAGGAGCTGCGGATGGGCCTTCTCGACCTCATCGATCAGGATCACACTGAAGGGTGCTGACGACGATCGTTGATGAAACGAGGTCAGGATTCCCTCTTCGTCGGAGCGGATGAAGCCACGCGTCGCGCCCTTCAACTCGTTGATATCGGAGGGATAGGTGTAGTTGGGGCCCTCGATGGTCAGGACAGGCACTTCGATCTCGCAGACGCCCTCGAGGAGACTGGCCAGCCTCTCGATCAGATGGTTCTTGCCGACACCCGTCGGTCCGACGAGGAAATAGGCCGGTGGCTTGCTCTGGTTGCGGGTGCCGGCGGCGAACAGGCTGAATTCGTCGCAGAGTTGCTGGACCGCCTGTTGCTGATCGATGACCGTCGCGTCGAGTGCCCCCTGAATCTGCGCCATGTCGAGGTCGGCGAAGATCAGCATCCGCTCCCAGTTCGAGAGCACTCGGTTTCTAGGCACATCCGTCGAGACACCGGGGCTCTGCTCCTGGGCGGCCTCGAGATACGCGGTGTCTTGCGTCGCGGCCAGGACGGCCGTCGTCTTGTGACGCGGCACGAGTCCCTGGCTCTCGTCCGGTTGTTCCGCCGGCAGCGAGCTGTGCGATCGCTTGAGAATCTCTGCATACAGACGGAATCGATCCGAGCACTGGCGAAGGAAGACGACCTCCTCGTCGAGAGGCAGCGCCAGCAGACGGTTCTCGTCGAAGAACTCACGCAGCCGTCGGTCATCGGCGAGAAGCTCCAGAACCTCGCCCGCCATCCCGTAGGCCCGCGCACCCAGGTCTTCGATGTCGTAGCCCTTGATCTGACGTTGCCCGAGCAGACCCATGTCGAACAGCGCCTTGTCGCCGATCATGCGGACATCGTCCGGCAGGCGGCGGACCCGGTACAAAGCCTCCCCTTCCCCGCGTCGCTGCTCCTCGATCAATCGATCGACCAGGCTCGTCAGGAAGCCCCGCTCGGGGTGCATGATGCGCGCCAGCCGCTCCTCCGAATAGACATCGGTCAGCAGCAGCGAACATTCGGTGATAACCCGGACGAGGTGGCGGACCTCCAGATCGTCCATGTAGCGGTCCGGCGATATCGCCTGGGCCGCGTCTCGGACGTGGCGCGCCAGGCTCTCCGCGTCCAGACGATGGATCGTCGAATTATCGCTGGCGGTCCGGTCCTTGCCCATCGGGTCCTCCGGTATCGAAGATGGGACTTTGCGATCGCTCATGCATCAAGAATCGCCTGGGAACCCCCGCGATGCAAACCCGTTCCAGGCGAATCCGCGGTTTCCCTGCAACTTATTGAAAATACTTGGAGTTATCGATTCTGAAGTTTTTTCCGGGGGCTTGCTTGACAGTCGTTTTAGGCGATCCTATAGTACTGGCACTCCGGCACAGAGAGTGCCAATCGTTATCTGTAAACCCTTTATTAACAGTCATTTAGACACTACACAGCAATGGATGGAGGAAGCATCACCATGAAAGTCAAACCTCTCAACGATCGCGTTCTGATCAAGCGAGTCGAAGAGAAGGAGCAGGTCCGGGGCGGCATCATCATTCCCGACACTGCCAAAGAGAAGCCGATGGAAGGCAAGGTCATCGCCGTCGGTTCCGGTCGTCTTGAAAAGGACGGCTCGCGCACGGCCCTGGAAGTCAAGAAGGGGGATCGCATCCTCTTCGGCAAGTACAGCGGCACCGAGATCAAGATCGATGACAAGGAACACGTCATCCTTCGTGAGGACGAAGTCCTCGGAATCATCGAGTAAACCTACTCTCTTCTTTTTACCCTTACTTGAATCGTTACTGGAGGATTCTTATCCATGTCTGCGAAGAATATTGCGTACGCTGAAGACGCACGGCAGTTGATGCTGCGAGGCGTGAACCGCCTGGCCGACGCCGTCAAGATCACCCTCGGCCCCAAGGGTCGTAACGTCGTTCTCGAGAAGAAGTTCGGCTCCCCGCTCTCCACCAAGGACGGCGTCTCCGTCGCCAAGGAGATCGAGCTGGAAGATCCCCGTGAGAACATGGGCGCCCAGCTCGTCCGCGAGGTCGCCAGCAAGACTTCCGACATCGCCGGCGACGGCACCACCACCGCCACCGTGTTGGCCCAGTCGATCTTCCGCGAAGGCGTGAAGGCCGTCACCGCCGGTAGCAACCCGATGGACATCAAACGCGGGATCGAACTCGCCGTCGAGACCGCCGTCGATTCGATCCAGAAGCTGTCCGTTCCGGTCGCCGGTAAGGCGATCGCCCAGGTCGGCAGCATCTCCGCCAATAGCGATCCGATGATCGGCAAGATCATCGCCCAGGCGATGGACAAGGTCGGCAAGGATGGCGTGATCACGGTCGAGGAGGCCAAGGGTCTCGATACCTCCCTGGAGGTTGTCGAGGGCATGCAGTTCGATCGTGGCTATCTCTCGCCGTACTTCGTCACCGACTCCGAGCGGATGGAAGTCTCCCTGGAGGACTGCCACCTGCTGATCCACGAGAAGAAGATCTCCAACATGAAGGATCTCCTTCCGGTCCTGGAGCAGGTCGCCAAGACCAGCAAGCCGCTTGTCATCGTCGCCGAGGACATCGAGGGTGAGGCTCTCGCCACCCTGGTCGTCAACAAACTCCGTGGCACCCTTCACGTGGCCGCCGTCAAGGCCCCGGGCTTCGGCGATCGCCGGAAGGCCATGCTGGAGGATCTCGCGATCCTGACCGGTGGCACCTGCATCTCCGAGGATCTCGGCATCAAGCTTGAGAGCATCAAGCTGACCGACCTCGGGCGTGCCAAGAAGGTCGTCATCGACAAGGACAACACCACCATCGTCGAGGGTGGCGGCAAGAAGGCCGAGATCGCCGGGCGTGTGGCCCAGATCCGCAACCAGGTCGAGGAGACCAGCTCCGACTATGATCGAGAGAAGCTCCAGGAGCGTCTCGCCAAGTTGGTCGGTGGTGTGGCCGTCATCAAGGTCGGTGCTGCCACCGAGTCCGAGATGAAGGAGAAGAAAGCCCGCGTCGAGGACGCCATGCATTCCACCAAGGCTGCCGTCGAAGAAGGCATCGTCCCCGGTGGCGGTGTTGCGCTGCTTCGCTCGCAGAAGGCGCTCGACAAGCTCAGCAAGACCATCAAGAACGACGACCAGGCGATTGGCGTCCGCATCGTCCGTCGCGCGGTCGAGGAGCCGCTCCGTCAGATCGCCAACAACGCCGGTCACGAAGGTTCGGTCGTCGTCAAGGAGGTCCTCGACCTCGACGCGGACAAGGGCTTCGATGCTCAGGCCGAGAAGATGGTCAACATGGTCAACAGCGGCATCATCGACCCCACCAAGGTCGTGCGTTCCGCCCTGCAGAACGCCGGCTCCATCGCGGGCCTCATGCTGACAACCGAAGCGTTGATCAGCGAGATCCCGGATGAGAAGACCGCAGCCGCGGCGCCGAACCCGGAGATGGGCGGCATGGGTGGCATGGGCGGCTTCTAGTCCCCTGCCTGAAGAGACACTCGAGAAGCCCGGCCGGCAACGGCCGGGCTTTTTTTGTGTCATCGTGTCTGAATCGTGAACCCTCCAAGCCAGAGGCTATCGGTCGTCGTGGCCCTGGTCGTCGTCCAACTCTTCTACGGGTTGCACTACATCGCGGCGCGGCTCGTCATCGCCGACATTCCCCCGCGGGGTTGGGCCGTCCTGCGGGTCGCTGGCGGTGCGCTGGTCCTCGTCCTGGTCTGTCTGGCAGCGCGAAAGTCGCTGCGCATCTCCAAACTCGACCTCCGCGAGCTGGCGGTCCTGTCGATCTTCGGGGTTGTCATCAACCAGGTCCTGTTCATCGAGGGACTCTCGAGAACCAGCACCGCTCACTCGTCGTTGATCAACGCCTGCATTCCTGCACTCACATTGCTGATCGCCGTGCTGCTCCATCGTGAACGGGTCACGACACGCAAGCTATGGGCGCTCCTGATAGCCACCGGCGGCGTCGCACTGGTCATCGCGCCGAGTAATAGCGCGTTCGGCGCTCGGATGCTGACCGGCGACCTCCTGACCCTCACCAACGCGACGTCGTTCTCGCTGTTCCTGGTGCTCTCGAAACGTCTGATGTCGCGGATGGATCCGCTGGTCGCCAGTACGTGGCTGATGGTGATCGGGACGATCGGTATCGGGATCGTCGGTGGCCCCACCCTCGTCGGTGCCATGCCCCTCGATCTCTCGGCGCAGACCTGGTGGCTTGCCGCCTTCATCATGATCTTCCCGACCGCCGCGGTCTACGTCCTGGCCTACTGGGCGCTGAAACGGATCGAGTCGTCAAGTGTGGCGCTGTTCGTCTACCTACAACCGATCATCGCCAGCACGTTGGCGGTGTGGCTTTTCGGCGAGGCGCTCGGCTGGCCGGTCTTCGTAGGCGGGTCACTGATCTTCGCCGGCATCTTCCTCACGCTAAGGCGCCAACGCGATCTTCGTCAATAGCTCGGTCCCGATCGGCAACGCCGCCTCGTCGATATCGAAGTTGGGCGAATGATGGGCGGCCGTGATGCCACGTTCCTGATTTCGGGCACCGATGAAGATGAAGGCTCCGGGACGCTCGTTGAGGAAGTAAGAGAAATCCTCGGCCGCCGCCATCGGCGCATGTTCGATCACCGCCGACTCGCCGAACGCCTCGATGGCGACCCGGCGGGCTTTCGCCACGGCGTCGGCGTTGTTGACCACCGGCGGGTAGCCGGGCAGCAACTCGTAGTCGAGTTCGCAGCCGGTCGCCGTGGCGACACCGCGACAGACCGCCTCGGCACGTTCGCGAATCGTGTTCCGAACACCGCCGTCGAAGGCCCGCATCGTCGCCTCGATCTCCGCGAAGTCGGGAATGACGTTGGCCGCCTCTCCCCCGCGGATCGCACCGATAGTGATCACCGCCGCCTCCAGCGGATCGATGTTCCGCGAGACGATCTGCTGCAGCGTCACAACCGCCTGAGAGGCGGCAACGATGGGGTCGATCGTGTTGTGGGGTAACGCCCCGTGCCCCCCTCGGCCGATGAAGCGGGCACGCATCTCGTCCTGAGCCGCCATTGCCGGGCCGGGTCGTAGCTGCACGGTCCCCACATCGAACTGGGACCACAGATGCAGCCCGTAGACCGCCTGCACGTCGGCGAGATCCAGCACGCCACCGGCAATCATCTTCTCTGCTCCGCCAAACCCCTCTTCGCCGGGCTGGAAACAGAGCAGCACGTCGCGGGGTAGATCGTCGCGGTCCTTCAGCTGGGTCGCCGCGCCCAGCAACATCGCCATGTGGCCATCATGCCCACAGGCATGCATCCGTTGCGGGATCTCGGACCCGTAGTCCCGACCGTCGACCTCCTGGACCGGAAGACCATCCATGTCCGCACGCAACAAGACAGCACCGGCATCGGGACGTCCACAGCGCAACACACCGACGACACCCGTACCCGCGTAACCCGTGTGGATCTCGATCCCCAGCTCGGTCAGCGTCTTCTGCAGGAACGCTGACGTCTCGTGCTCCTCGAGACCCAACTCGGGACGACGATGAAGAAACCGTCGCCACGTGACGAGCTGGTCGCGGATCGCATCCGCACCCATTATTCGATGCGCTTGATGATGTGATAACCGAACGGGCTGTTGCCGGGATGGTAACGAGTGAAGCCGATCTCTCCGACTTCCAGTTGGAACGAGACCTCGGCGAAGCTGGCGGCCATGGTGCTGCGCCCGAACACGCCCGTTGTAATCGGCTCACCGAAGTTGTTCATTTTCAAGAGGACGATGCCACGCTGCGCCTTGTAGTCGTCGCTGTACTCGACGAGCAGCGTGTCGAACTCCTCCCCGGCCTCGGCACGGTCGAGAATCTCGTAGGCCAGATCCTGGGCTTGCTTCTTGGTGCGATCCAGGACCTTGCCGCTGACGGTCTTCTTGAAACCGATCAGGATGTGGATCACGCCTACCTGCTTGGGCTCTTCCTTGCGGGGCTTTGACAGGAGCGGTGCGGCAGAGACCAGGAACAGGGTCGCAATAATGGCAATCGAACAAACCTTGCGCACGATGAGTCCTCCTCGGGCTGCGTGTCCGACATTCTGGCCCCGCCCCGGGCGATGCGCAAGAGCCTCGGGAATCCGGCCGGTAGGCGTTCCGCGCTCGATTCGATATAATTCGGGGTTCCACGGAATCCATCCTCAATCTGGAGAATCCAGTGACCGAAACCGCCCTGAAAACCGCCCGTGTCGGACACAGCCCGGACCCCGATGATGCCTTCATGTTTTACGGCATCGCAGCCGAATTGGTCGACACCGAGGGCTTCCAGATCGAACAGATCCTCGAGGATATCGAGAGCCTCAACCGTCGCGCCCTGGTGGGCGAACTCGAGGTGACCGCCGTCTCGATCCATGCGTACGCCCATCTCACCGACCGCTACGCGTTGATGCCCTGCGGCGCCAGCATGGGCGACGGCTACGGCCCCAGCATCGTGGCACGCAAGGAGATGGACACCGACACGCTACGCAAGTCGAAGATCGCCATCCCCGGCACGTTGACCTCGGCCTATCTTGCGTTGCAACTCTATCTTGGAAAGGACCTCGACGTGGAGGTCGTTCCGTTTGACGAGATCCTCAATCATGTCGAGTCCGGCAAGGCCGACGCAGGTCTGGTGATCCACGAAGGCCAATTGACCTACGCGTCCCAGGGACTGACCCAACTGGTGGACCTGGGCGTCTGGTGGCAGGACCGGACCGACGGACTCCCCCTCCCGCTGGGTGGCAACGTCGTGCTGAAGTCTCTCGGCAAGGACGCGATGGCATCGCTGACACGGGTGATCGCCGCCAGCATCGCCTACGGACTCGATCATCGGCAGCCGGCCCTGGACTACGCGGCGCGTTTCGGTCGTGGACTCGACGAAGCGCTGACCGATCAATTTGTGGGCATGTACGTCAACGATCTGACTCGTGATTACGGCGACCGTGGACGAAAGGCCATCGAACGACTTCTCTCGGAAGGAGTCGAGATGGGACTGGTACCACAGATCGACGGTCTCGAGTTCGTCGACCCGTCTCGTTGAGCGATCCCGGGCAGGAGTGGCGGGCGGCGACGGAAACGGCTGCGGTGGTCGCACGAACGGGCTATCGACTCCTCTCCGCCGCGGGTCCCGACATGCTGCCGCTGTTGAACCGGCTCAGCACCGGGGAGGTTCTCGACCTGCCGCCGGGGGCTGGAGCCCAGACCGTCCTGACCAGCGCCAAGGGTCGAGTGATCGAGCGATTCTGGGTTCACCAGGCCGGCGATGGACCGTTGTGGCTGATCGGAGGTTGTGGGGACGCGCAGCCGATCCTCGACCATTTCATGCGCTACACGTTCGCGGAGCAGACCGACCTGACGGACCGCAGCGCAGACCATCGACTCTTCTCCGTCATCGGACCGCGATCTCGCGATCTCATCGACCGTTGGCTACCGACAACTCTCGGTCCGCTCGGCATCGCGGCGACCGACAGGATCCATGGTCCGACCTGGATCCTCGGGCACGACGCTCATGGCACCCAGGGCTGGTCGCTGCTGACCGATGTCGATCATGCCGACGAGGCGCGTGAGACTCTCGTTGCCGATGCCGCGACGATGGGTGGTTCTGCGATCGGCTCCGAGATCGCCGAGTGCTGGCGGATCTCTTCCGGACTCCCTGCCACGGGATTCGAGATCAGCGAAAAGTGGAACCCTCTGGAAGCGGGTCTACGCGATGCGGTCTCGTTCGATAAGGGCTGTTACATCGGACAGGAAGTCGTCGCGAGACTCCACAACTACGACAAGGTCTCTCGATCGCTGGTGCAATTACGTTGGGACGATCCCGGTCACGGTGATATCGGTTCAAAGCTTCTTCACGGCGACAAGACCGTCGGCGAGGTCACCAGTTTTATCGCCCATCCCGAGGGCGGAGCGATCGGACTGGGTCTCGTCAAACATCGTTCGCTGGATGCGCGTACGCCGTTGGCCTTCTCGGGAGCCGACGTTGCCGTGACCTGGAATCCGCTCAGCCAAGCATCGTCGTAACGTGGGCCAGGGCCGTCGCGGCCAGTGCGTTAAGATCGTAACCACCCTCCAGAACCGAGACCAGGCGCCCGTCACAGAGTTCGGAGCTTAGCGTCATCATCTGACGCGTCGCCTCGACGAACGCCTCGCCGCTGACCTCCAGACCACCCAGTGGATCCGCGCGATGCGCGTCGAAGCCGGCCGAGAGCAGGATGAACTCCGGCTTGAACCCCTGCGCGGCGGGAACTACTTGATTCGCGATGGCGTCGAGGAACGCCTCGTCGCCACTCCCCGGCGGCAGCGGACAGTTCACCGTCGTGCCGAGGGCGTTCCCCACGCCACGCTCCGTCGCGGCACCGGTGCCGGGATAGAGTGGGCTCTGGTGAACGGATGCGTACAACACCGACGGATCGTCATCGAAGATATGCTGGGTACCGTTGCCGTGATGGACGTCCCAGTCGAACACCATGACCCGCTTCAACCCACCCTCTCGGGTCAGCCAGCGGGCCGCGATGGCGACGGTGTTGAATAGACAGAAGCCCATGGCCAGATCCCGCTCGGCGTGATGCCCCGGTGGCCGGACCGCGGCGAACCCCGCAGTTAATCGGCCCGCGGCCACGCGCCGGCAGAGCTCGACCACCGTGCCGGCGGCATGACGCGCGATCTCTGCGCTCTCGGGACAGATCGCCGTGTCCATGCCGTCGAGGACCCGCTCGCCGTTGCGGCACGCTTGATCCACACGCTGGATGTGCTCCAGGTCATGACAGAGAAGCAGCGATGCATCCTCCGCCCGGGTCAACGGCACCCGTGTGACGCGGTCGGTGACACCACTCTTCTCGAAGAGTTCGCGGAGAAGCGTCAAACGCTCCGGTCGTTCCGGATGCCCCACACCCGTGTCGTGTCTCTCGAACAACGGGTCGAGGACGAGCCCGAATGAAGTCGGGTCCATCTACTGGGCGGAGCTGGCGTCGAAGTCGGGAAGACCGCTGAAACCGTTCGTCACCTCGACATCGCTTGGCAGATCGATCTGATACAAATTCGCGGCGAGATCCGGGTTGATCTGAATCGACTCGAAGACGATCAGGCGCCCGTTGCCGCTGTCCGTCGCGTACTCGATCCGTGACGGCATGAAGCTCTTGGGATTGATCCAGAAATTCACGCGTTCGACCTTGCGTCGTGCACGCTTTCGCTTCGGCTCGAGGATCAGCAGGATTTCGTCCTCCGGCTGTTGGCTGGCAAGCTGGATTCGGTAAAATTTCTTGAGTTCTCCCGAGCCCTGCCCAAGTCCGAAAAACCGGAAGAGGTGGTCACTCCAACGACGAATATTCTTCGTCTCGGCCATCTTGCGCTCGGGGAAATAGCCGGTGTACGTATCGCTCTCGATGATGAACTGCATCGACTCGGGGCTGCTGTATTCCCACCGGATCGCCGCGGGCTTCGTCATGAAGAACTGCCCTTCGGAGACAACCGGATCGATCAACATCACGTTGGTCGTGGTCTCGGTGAACCGAGCGCTGAGTGTCTGGACCGAGTTCTGCACGCCGTCGAAGGAATCGAGGATCTCCTCCAGTCGATCCGACGGCTCCTGGCTGGATGCGGATGTGAAGACCAGGGCGGAACAGGCTAGAATCAGGACGGCTAATCGACGCATGTCGAAGGGATGCAGCATGCGGATGCTCCGTATTGTGTTCCGGGCGACACCTCACACAGGCAGAACCAGGACGATGAACTCGACAACTTCAACCTTACCAATGGGTCCCCATACCGTCAAGAAACCCACTTTCTACCGGCGTTGGGCGTTTGTGCTCCTCGTCGGCGGTCTTCTGGCGATCACCGGTTGCCCGCGAGATGACGGCATTGTCGAGACCGTCCCCACAACGGATCAGGTCACGATGGCCGACGTCCTCGCCGCAGAGGACGGTCGTGTCGTCAGCCCCGAGTTGCTGGCGGCCGTCACAGCAACGGATCCCGACGTCCGAGAAGCGGCCTGTCGTGCGTTGGGCCGCATCGGCAGCACCGCTCAGACCGCAGACCTGACGGGACGTTTCTCGCGAGAGCGCGACCCACGCGTGAAGGCCGCGATCCTGGAATCGCTTGGCCAACTGGATCCTGCACGATCGGCAGCGCTGATCCGAAAGTCGCTCACCGACAAGGAACCGCGCGTTCGCATCGCCGCCGCCAGGTCGGTTGACTTCACTGTCGACCGCTCGGTCCGGGAGGCCCTGCTCAAACGCATCGACGATGACGACGAGACCGTCGCCGTCCTCTCGATGTACGCGATGATCCGTTCCGCCAAGGGTGACGCCTTCGTACCCACGCTGCTTTACCGGCTGGACGAACTAAGTGGACCCAGGCGTCTAGCGGCGATCTACGTTGCTTCCCGATTCTCGGCGGCGACGTCGCGGCTGGGGTTCGACCTTCGTCGCACCGCCCGGGAGAAGATGCTGGAGCTGACCCACTCGGACCTGGCGCTCGAGCGGATGTTTGCGGCTCATGGGCTATCGAGACCGACCAACGAGGACGAGGCGGCCCGCGTTGGCGAGCTGACAACCGATCCCGCACCCAGCGTTCGCATCGAGGCGGTGCGTGCCCTCTCCTTCGTCGGCGCACCGGTCTATCCATTTCTCGAGAAGACGATCCTGGATAGTGACGAGCGTGTCTCGATGGCGACCGTGCGACGTCTTGGAAAGATGAAGGGTGCCGATGTCATGGAGATCCTGGCGAACTTCGTCCTGGGGAGCGAGTCGACCGCGGTCAAGGTGATGGGACTGAAGTCGCTAGCAGAGTCGGACGTGCTCACAACTCGGGCGATGGGGAATGGCCTGTCCCAATCGGACAATGAACATGTCCGCCATGAGATCGCGCGACTGATGCCCGGCGACATGACCCAGGAGGGCATCGTCTCGACGATGAAGCGATTGCGGGACGACAAGTCTGCCTGGGTTCGAGAGGCCGCGCTCCCCTCGTCCGCAAACCTCCCCGGATCTCTGGCGGAACAGATGGCCGATTTCATCGGCGATCGCTCGACAAGCGCTCGCCTGGGAATCCTTGGTGCCGTCGGCTATCGGCTGGACGACCAGGATTCCGACCGCAAGGCAGAGGCGTGGCCGGTTCTTCGCACCGTGTGGGACGGGGCCCGCGAGGATGGAGATCTCACCACGCTCGCGGCCGCGGTCGATCTGCTCGACAAGCGCGACGAGAAGAACGTCGAGTCATTTCTGCGCGAAGCGATGGAACTCAGATTTCGGCCGCTCCAACAGCAGGCGTTCGAGGCGTTACGACGACTCGGCGTCGAGGTCACCCTGGCGGATCCAACTCCACCGATGTCGCCCGCGACCTATGTGGAGGTTGCCGAATGGGCCGAGAGACCGAGGGCGGCCATCATCCGTGTCGGTCGAGAGGGCTTCGAACCTGCGCGATTCACGGTTCGGCTCGATACCCAGAACGCACCCCTGGTTGCCTGGCACTTCGCCAAACTCGCCGAAGACGGCTTCTACGACGGGATCGCATTTCACGATATCGACCCCGGGCGTTCCCTGATGACCGGGGCTCCACTCTCCAACGGAATCGGTGGCCCGAATCGATTTGCACGAGACGCCGTCAGCTCCCACCCGTTCGGACCGGGAACCGTGGCGATGATCGGAGATCGACCGGATCGCATCGGTAGCCGGTGGGTCGTCAGCACTGGACTGCAACCGGAACTGACGGGGAAGGCAACGGTCATCGGGCGGGTTATCCAGAATCTCGCGGGGGTCGTCGGACGAATCCTCCCGGGAGATCAGATCCTCTCGATTCAGGTCTACGAAGGCGACGGTTCGGAGCCGCTACGCTAGCGGGTCTGGAGTTCCTGCACCTCGGTGTGAACACGCTCGCGGATCTTGCGCCAGCGGTCGGCAGAGATGGAGAGAAACGCCTCGGCGACCGTGGGATCGAACTGACGACCGGCAAACTCGGCGATCTCTTCGCACGCATCCTCGATCGAGAGTGCGGCGCGATAGGGCCGATCCGAGGTCATGGCGTCGAAGGTGTCCACGACGGAGAAGATCCGCGCACCGAGAGGGATCTCGTCGCCCTTCAGCCCGCGGGGATAACCCGTCCCGTCGAACTTCTCCTGATGACAGAGCACGATGTCCAGTTCCGGACCGAGGAACGGGATTTTCTGTAGCATTCGGAAACCCATTTCCGGATGCTTGTGCATCTCCTCCCACTCGTCGTCATCGAGTTTTCCCGGCTTTCGAAGAACACTGTCGGTGATCCCGATCTTGCCGACATCGTGGAGGAGCGCACCCCGCCGGATCCACGTCAGATCCGGTTCGCGAATGTCCATCGCTTCGGCGACAAGAACCGCGTACTCGACGACCCGCAGGGAATGCCCCTGGGTCTCGTTGTCTCGATAGTCCAATGCAGTCACGAGCGCCTGCAACGTCGTCACGTACAGTTCCTGGAGTTCGGCTCCCTTCTCTTCGAGTTCCGCGGTCCGTGCGCGAACAAGATCCTCGAGATGATCCTGGTAGCGACGGTTCTCAAGGACGAGTCGTCGTTTCTCGAGTGTTCGCTCGACGACGATTTGAACCTCGTCGAGATTGAAAGGCTTCGTCAGATAATCGCTGGCGCCGTCGCGAATGGCACCGATGGCGGTTCGGGCATCGACGACCCCGGTCACCATGACGACGTCCAGTTCAGGATGGAGGGTCTTGACCTGACGCAGGAGGTCAAGTCCGCTCTCGCCGGGCATTTCGATATCGGTCAATACCAGATGCGGCGGGTCGTTGCGGATGGACTCCATCGCTTCCGCGACGTTCCCGACCGGTCGCGCGTCGTAGCCGAACGACGCGAGACCTTCGGCCAGGATCTCGCGGACGGAAAGTTCGTCGTCGACGATTAAGAGTCGGTTCGTCTCGCTATCAAGAAAATCGCTCATCGCGAACGGCTCCTCGTTCGGTTCGGACGGACGTCATGGTATCCCGGATCGACCCCGTCCCCAAAGATGGGGTTTCAGGACAGATCTCGCCAGTTGGGTCCCCGTTTCTGATCCACGACAAGAGGAACCTGAAGGCTGGCGACGCCCTCCATCGCATCTCGAACGATGGCGGCCACGCGGTCCAGGTCGCCATCGGCGACCTCCAACAGCAACTCGTCGTGTACCTGCAGGAGCATCCTGGCGTCCGTGCCGTCTTTCCGGAGCGCTCGATCGACGTCCAGCATCGCCTGCTTCATCAGGTCTGCGGCGGTGCCCTGAATCGTGGTGTTGACGGCGGCACGCAGCGCCTGCTCCTGGATGCCGCGATGAACTTTCTGATGGAGTTGCGGGAAAAAACGGATCCGGCCGAACATCGTCTTGACCGCAGCGTCCTTGAGGGCCTGTTCTCGAACCCCATCGATGTAGCCCCGGATTCTGTCGAACCGTTCGAAGTAGGCGGCGATAAACGCACGGGCCTCATCGCGCTTCATGCCTTGCTCACGGGCCAGCCGCGTCTCGGACATCCCGTAGAGGATGCCGAAGTTGACGGCCTTGGCCTTTCCTCGCATCTGCGACGTCACCTGGTCATCCGGCACGTCGAAGACCCGCGACGCCGTGTAACGATGGATATCCTCGCCTGCGTTAAACGCCCGAATCAGCTCCGGATCCTCGCAGAGATGGGCCAACACCCTCAGTTCTATCTGCGAGTAGTCAGACGCCAGGAACGTGTGACCGGGATCGGCGACGAAGGCCGCGCGAATCTCGCGACCGGCCTCGGTGCGGGCGGGAATGTTCTGCAGATTGGGGTCGGATGAAGAGAGTCGCCCGGTGGCGGCACCGGTGGGATGGTAGGAGGTATGAATCCGACCCGTCTCCGGGTGCAGAAGACGTGGCAACGCATCGACGTAGGTGTTCTTCAGCTTGGATTGCTCGCGGTACTCGAGAATCTTCCCGGCGATGGGATGCTGATCGAACAACCCCTCGAGAGTCTGGGCATCGGTACTGGCCACGCCCCCCTTGGCCGTCTTTCGACCGGCCTTGAGACCGAGACGATCGAACAGGATCTCTCGCATCTGCTTCGGCGAGTCGAGGTTGAACTCCCCACCGGCCAGTTCGTGGATCTCGCCGCGTAGACGGGTCAGCGACGACTCCATCGTGACGGACATCGCCGCCAGCACGTCGGCGTCCAGCCGGATCCCCTGCGCCTCCATCCGCTCCAACAGCGGAAGGAGCGGGCCATCCAGCTTCTCGTAGAGCTCCCACAGCCCTCGTTCTTCAAGCAGCGGCTGAAGCGTCTGGGCAAGTTGCCAGGTCACGTCGGCGTCCTCACCGGCGTAGCCGGTGACCTGCGCCACCTCGACCTGGTTCAGCGTCTTCTTCTTGGCTCCCTTGCCTGTCAGCGACTCGTACTTGATGGTCTCGTGGCCCAGAAACTCCAGGGCCAGACGGTCCATGCCGTACGACGGTTTGCTCGAGTCCAGGAGGAACGCGGCCACCATCGTATCGAGGGCCCAGCCGACGACCGGAAGACCGTGACGACGGAGGATATGCGCGTCGTACTTGAGATTCTGTCCTAGCTTGCCGACCGTCGCATCCATCAATAGCGGTCCAAGCGACGAGACCACATCGCCGAGCTCGAGTTGTGTCGGACAGCCTTCGTAGTCGTGTCCCAGCGGGATGTAGCAACCGCTCCCGGCCTCCCAGCTCATCGAGATGCCGACCAGGCGCGCCTGCATCGGGTCGAGCCCATCTGTCTCCGTATCGATGGCGAAGCGCCCCGCCGCGCGTGCGGCCTTCACGACGTCTGCCAGTTCCTTCGCTGTCGAGATCATCGCGTAACGACCGCCCGGAGCTTCCGACACAGGCGCGGATTCGCCCGCAACGCCGGGGACGTCGGGCGTCTCGGGGGCGTCCCCCGCGAACTCCTCCGTCAACCGACGAAAACCGAACGACTTGAACAGCCGATGGGCCAGCGCGCGATCCGGTGGACGCACCGCCAGCTCTTCGAGCTCCATCGGGATCGGCACCTCGTAACAGAGCGTCGCCAACTCCTTCGACAATCGCGCCTGGTCCGCATGTTCTGCGACCGAGATCCAACTTCTCTTGCCGGTGCCCCGCTCCAACCCCTTCAGCTTGGCCTTCAGCCCCTTCACTAACTTGGCAGCACCCTTGGCCGGTAGCCCCTCCTGGTTCTTCAGCGCGATCCCATCGACGGCGGCGACTGCCGCGGCCAACGCCTCGACACGCTCTCGCAGTTCCCCCTCGGGTTCGTCGTTGACGAAGGTCTCGACGACCCGTGCGAAGCCCTCCCGATGTTCCAACAGCGCCGCGACCGTCTCGGGCTGCAACGGCTCCGTTCCCGAAAGGGCATCGATATCGGTCAACACGGCGTCCCGACCGGCCATCAAACCGGAAAACCGATCCGCGCGCTCGATGACCGACTCCAGCGACCCGTGGGTGCGAATCATCTCCAGGGCGGTCTTCTCGCCGACGCCGGGAACGCCCGGGATGTTGTCGACGCTATCGCCCATCAACGCCAGGACTTCCAGAACCTGGTCCGGGGGCACACCGAAAGCGTTCGTCACGCCTGCAGGATCCAACCTCCGGTCCTTGCCCGGATCGAACATCGTCACGTCGTCGTTGACCAACTGCATGAGGTCCTTGTCCGAAGAGACGATGACGACCCGACGCCCCTCGGCGGTTCCCTGCCGGGCCAACGTCGCGATGATGTCGTCGGCCTCGTACCCTTCCAGTTGCAGGAGCTGGACTCCCAGTGCCTCGCAGATCTCGCCGACCCGCGGGATCTGGACGATCAGATCCTCCGGCGCCGGCGGGCGGTTGGCCTTGTACTGGGGGAATCGCTCGTGACGGAAGGTCGGCCCCGGCAGGTCGAAGGCCACGGCGACCTCTGTGGGGTTCCCGTCCTTCAACATCTTTCGCAGCATGGTGGTGAAGCCGTACAGCGCGTTGGTGGGCTGGCCGTTGGGGCCTGTCAGCCCGCGGATCGCGAAGTAGGCCCGGAAGATCTGGGCCGTGCCGTCGATCAGGGTGAGGGTCTTGGGTTTCGCCATGGGGCGGCATCATAAGCCTTCCCGGTCTCAGTGAAAAACGTCTCATCCTGAGACTGTTGAGACGGACTGTCTCACCGGCTATCTAAGTCGCCCTGACACAACAGTTAACCTCGATGAGACCGTCTCCCAGTCTCATTGTGAGACGATTCCTTGCGACGGTCGCGCTCCATCTCAGCCACACGAACCAATGGACTATCTCTATTGTTTCCAACACTTTACGAAGCAGCAGACGATTGCAATCCAACCTGGTCCGACCCTTGCAATAAAGGGGGCCATGAGTGGAAAGAGTCACAAGAAACAAGAAAGACGACTCGGGGGAAACACCATGAAAAAAGCCATTTCGGCCCTGAACATTCTGATGATCGCGCTTCTGGGCGTTTCGGTCGCCTTCGCGGCAGACCACGCTTCCGAGAAGATCGCCCGTGATCTCGCCGTCGATCTCGATCGATCCAACGGCGAGCGCCGAGTCATCATCACTTACCGCTCCGACGTGGCAGACCGGGATATCGCCGATCTTCGCGGACGGGGTCGCGGTCAGCTACAGAAGCTGGAAGGCGCCCACGGCCTGACCGGTGCTCTGGACGCCGCCACCATCCGTGAGATGGCCGCCGACCCGCGTATCGAGAGCATCTCTCCTGATCGCCCGCTGAAAGCTCATATGGATGTTGCCATCGACGCCATCGGTGCCGACCGTGTGGTCGAGCACCTCGGCTTCAACGGCCAGGGCATCACCGTCGCGCTACTGGACTCCGGTCTCACGCCGTCTGCCGATGTCTCGGCCGATCGCATCCTGGCCAGCCTCGACTTCACCGGCGACGGCGCGGTGGAGGACGGTCTCGGACACGGCACCCACATCGCCGGCATCATCGGTGGCTCCGGCGAGAACGGCGCGGTCCAGGGCGTCGCCCCGGGCGTGGACTTCGTCTCCCTACGCGTCCTCGACGACGCGGGCGACGGTTACGCAAGCTCCGTCATCCGTGCCATCGACTGGGCCATCAAGAACCGCGAGGCCTACGGGATCCGAGTCCTTAATATGTCCCTCGGCCACAACGTCGCCGAGTCCTATCGCACCGACCCGCTGACCCGTGCCGTCGAGAAAGCCTGGGCCTCCGGCCTGGTCGTCATCGCCTCTGCAGGTAACCGCGGACGCGACGGCTACATGACCATCAACTCCCCCGGGAACGATCCGTACATCATCACGATCGGCGCGATGAACGACCTCAACACTCCGGTGCGTACGGACGACCTCGCCGCGACCTACAGCAGTCGCGGACCGTCGTACGGCGACAACATACTCAAGCCGGATCTGGTCGCTCCGGGTAACCGCATCGTCTCCACCCTCGCGCCCGGCGCGACTCTGGCGATGGAACTCCCGGACAACGTGGTCGGCACCGACCGCATCGAACTGTCCGGCACCAGCATGGCGACCGGGGCGGCTTCGGGTTCCGTAGCAGTCCTACTCCAACTCAACCCGAACCTGACTCCGGATCAGATCAAGGGAATCCTGATGCACTCGGCAGAACGGGTCGACACTGAGGACACGTTCACCGTCGGCGCAGGCTACCTGGACCTGGTGCGGGCGATTGCATTCACGGGTCCGTGGCCCTCCGTTCGCTTCAACTCCGCCTCGCCGCAGGTTATCCGTCGCGACGAGGGACTGATGCTGGTCGGAACTCCGGCCCTGTCAGTGATCCGACGCGTGCTCAACAAGACGAAGGGTCCCGGAGTGAAGGGTTCCACCGGTCAGACCGCCGTGGGAAACAACACGCTGCTCTGGTCCGACACGCTGCTCTGGAGCGATACGCTGCTGTGGTCCGATACGCTGCTCTGGAGCGATACGCTTCTCTGGAGCGACACCGCCCTGTGGGACGACACGCTCCTCTGGACGGACACGCTTCTCTGGTCCGATACGCTGCTCTGGAGCGATACGCTGCTGTGGTCCGACACGCTGCTGTGGTCCGACACGGCACTCTGGGACGATCACGCGTTCCAGGCCGACACGGCCCTGTGGGATGACACGCTGCTCTGGAGTGACACCGCCCTGTGGGACGACGCCTCGATCAACGGCGACACGCTGCTCTGGTCCGACACCGCCCTGTGGGACGACACGCTCCTCTGGAGCGATACCCTGTTGTGGAGCGATACGCTGCTCTGGAGCGACACCGCCCTGTGGGACGACACGCTCCTCTGGAGCGATACCCTGCTGTGGAGTGACAGCATCCTCGCCCACGGCGACTGAATACGACCCCCAGAATCGATTAGATCTAGGGCCGCGCGAAAGCGCGGCCCATTTTTTTAGGGGTGCGCGACGAGGTAGGCGACCCAGCCGTCCTGGTTCTCGAATCGTTTCCGCTTGCGGAAGATCCCGTCGGTATCGTCTGCCTCGTCATCCCACCCTTCGAGGTAGACGTCGCTGGAACGGAACCCGGCCTCGTCAAGCAACTCACGCATCTCGGGCAGCATCCATAGACGCCAGTCGTACGTGAATGCGCGCTTGATCTTCTTGCCGTCCGGCAGCTTGAAATGGATGTGACAGCGGATCTCGTGGTCGATGGGATTGAACGAAGCCTGCTCCCAGCCGTAAGTAAACGCAGGAATCTTCCGACCGTCGAAGGAACGACACGACGTGATCTTTCGATCCTCCTTGTCCTCGATCAGCGCCTCGGTCCCACCGAACACATCCAGGATGAGCACGCCGTCCGATCGCAGGCCTCGTCTTGCGGCGGCGAAATAGGCTCTCAGCTGCTCACGGGTCTTGAAGATGCAATACGAGAAGTTCAGAGCGGCGATCACGTCCACCTTGGGGGCCTCGCCCTTGAGGACGTCCGCCTCCATGAGATGCAGCCGATCGACAGCCTCGCCAAGGACCGGCAGGTAGTGCTTGCGAGCCCAATCCAGCGTCGGGCGATCGAGATCCACCCCCCAGGCCCGGTGGGTGGCTTTCTGGCGGACCCATTCGCAGGCGAGAACGGCCGTCCCGCAGAAGTCCTCTCTGAGGTCCGTAAACCGCTTGCGATTCTTCGACTTGTAGACTCTCTCGAAGAATTCGATGTCCGCATCCACCGACTGGACGGACGCGGTATAGAGCAGGTGGCGATCGTGGATCGCCGCCGCCTTTTTCTTCTTCTCTTTCTTCTTGCTACCCATCGGGCGCTCACCATACCAGCCCTTCGCCGAACTTTAAATGGATTCTGCGGATTGGGGCGAAGGATCTCCGCCATTCCGCTAGGATGGCGTGTGTCATCCGGAGGTAACATGTTTCGACGAGCCCTGCTTCCCGCCGTTTCGATCCTGATCTTCGCGCTGTCCAACTCACCCGTCGCTCTCGCGGACGGCCCGCTGGACTTCGATCGACTGGCCGCGGTCCAGCGTGCCCGCAGCGTCGCGCTCTCTCCCGACGGCACGTTGATCGCCTACACGGTCTCCGTCCCGCGACGTCCGGGTGTCGATGACGACGGACCCGCGTGGACCGAACTGCGCGTGGTGTCGGCCGACGGTTCGCGACCGCGGACCTTCATCCAGGATCACCACGCCGTCGGCCAGGTCGCGTTCACACCGGATGGAACCGAGATCACCTTCGTCACTAAACGGGGCGACGACAAACACAGTGGGGTCTGGAGTCTTCCCATCGACGGCGGCGAGGCCAGACGACGGTTCGAGTTCGAGTCGGGCATCGATTCCTATGCGCTCTCTCCCGACGGTTCGCAGATCGCCTTCGTCGCAACGCCCAAGGTGCCCAAGGCAAGAGAGAAGGCCAAGAAGAAGGGCTACGACCGAGACGTCTTCGAAGAAGAGTGGCGACATCGCAACCTGTATCTCGCGTCGTGGCCGTCTGACGACTCCCGGGCCACCGACCCCGCAGCCGAAGAGAAGGAGAAGGTCGAGCCGACCCGGATTCCGTTGGAAGGATCCGCCTTCGACGTGCGATGGGGGGCCGACACCGCGACCCTGGCGGCCACCGTCGCCCCGCGACCGCTGGTCGACGATCGTCTGGTCATGCGACGCGTCACGATCATCGACGCCACGGAACGCACGGTGAAGCGGGTCGTACCGAACCCCGGCAAGCTGGGGCCGTACCGACTCAGTCCCGATGGCTCACACGTCGCGATGGTATCGGGAACAGATCGCAACGATCCCTCCCCGGGACGCCTGATGGTCGCCGGGACCACCGACGGCGAGATGCGAGACCTGATGCCGACCTTTGACGGCCATGTTCGTACCATCGAGTGGGTCGGATCTTCGGCCCTGTGGTTCATCGCCGATGTCGGTGCCGAGACGCGTCTCGGGAAGGTCGAGCTGGACGGCACCGTCTCCACTCGTTTCGAGTCCGCCGGCATCGCCGCTCCCTTCCCGGTCATCACCGCGATGGCATCGACCGCCGACGGCTCCTCGATGGCGTTTGTCGGCCAGAAGCCGACCCATCCGGGTGAGATCTATGCGCTGGCCGGTGATGAGCAGACCCCGCGAAAACTGACGGACAGTAACCCCTGGCTGCAGGAGGTCGAGCTTGCGCCACAGGAGGTCTATCGATTCGAGGCCCGTGATGGCCTGAAACTGGAAGGCGTGCTGATACGGCCACTGAATGCCCAACAACCGGCACCGTTGATCCTGATGGTCCATGGCGGCCCCGAGAGTCAGGACCGAAACGGCTGGGTGACCAACTACTCGAGACCGGGCCAACTTGCCGCCGCCGAGGGCTTCGCGGTGCTCTATCCCAATTATCGCGGGAGCACCGGCCGTGGCGTCGAGTTCTCGAAGTGGGGTCATGGGGATGCCGCCGGCAAGGAGTTCGACGACCTGATCGACGCCATCGACCACCTGGCTGCGGCAGGGATTGTCGATCCGGAACGGGTCGGCGTCACCGGGGGATCCTATGGCGGCTACGCTACCGGCTGGCTGTCCACCCGCTACAGCGAGCGGATTCGCGGTGGCGTCATGTTCGTCGGCATCAGCAACAAGTCCAGTAAAGGATTCACGACCGACATTCCGATCGAGGATCAGTGGTCCCACACCCTCTACGAACCGTGGACCAGGTGGGAGTTCAGTCTGGACCGCAGTCCCTTGTTCCATGCCGAAAAGTCCCGCACGCCGCTGCTGATCGCCGGCGGCACCGGCGACACCCGGGTCCATCCGTCCCAGAGTCTGCAACTCTACCGGGCGCTGAAGATGCTGGACAACGCGCCGGTTCGCTACGTCCGCTATCCCGGCGAACCTCACGGCAACCGTCGGGCCGCCTCCCAGGATGACTACTGTCGTCGGGTGATCCGTTGGATGACCCACTTCGTCCGCGATGCCGGTGAGGAGCTTCCGCCCCACGACGTGCCCTACGGATACCCCACCGACGACGATGACGACGAGAACGAAGACGAAGGAGAGACGCCATGAGACCCTTAAACCGCCTCGGCTGGCTGTTGGCGTGCCTGGTGCTGGCCTCGTGCGCCATCGCCCAGGATGCCGAGGAAGTCACGATCGGTGTCGAGAAGGTCGTCGACGGCGTCTACATGCTGACCGGACGCGGCGGCAACCTCGGTCTGGCCGTCGGTGACGACGGCGCGTTTCTGATCGACGATCAGTACGCCCCGCTCTCGGACAAGATCCGTAGCGCCGTCGAGTCGGTCAGCAAGACTCCCCTGCGCTTCATCGTCAATACCCATTGGCATGGCGATCACACCGGTGGCAACGAGAACCTCGGGTCCGGCGGCGTCACGATCCTGGCCCACGACAACGTACGACAGAGAATGAGTGTCGAACAGGTCATGGAGGTCTTCGACCTCACGACACCGCCCTCGCCGACGGCAGCCCTACCGGTGATCACCTTCCCCGACCGCATCACCTTTCACATGAACGGCCTGGAGATCGAGACACTCCACGTGCCTGCAGCGCACACCGACGGCGACTCGATGATCTTCTTCAAGGGGATCAACGTCATCCACATGGGCGATGTCTATTTTAACGGGGGCTACCCGTTCATCGACGCCGGTAGCGGCGGCACCATCGACGGCGTCATCGCCGCCGTGAAGACCGTGCTGGAACGCTCCGATGCGGACACCCGCATCATCCCCGGTCACGGCACCCTCTCTACGCCCAAGGAGCTGCGAGAGTACCTGGCGATGCTCGAGGGAACCCGCACGGCGATCCTGAAGGAGATCCAGGCCGGCAAGAGCCGGGAGGAGACGGTGGCCGCCAACCCCACCGCGCCCTTCGACGAGATCTGGGGCAACGGCTTCATGAAACCCGACGTCTTTACCGGGCTCGTCTACCAGACGCTGAACTAGGGGTCCACACAGGCGGGATCCAGACTCTGCACGTTGCCACAGACGTTGCCCACGTAGGGAACACGCTCCGTCAAGGTGCTGTCCTTGCCGTACGATCCGTCATCGGATCCGTTGCCGCCGACGACGAAGAAGAAGAACGACCCGGCGCCGGGATTGAACGTACTGAACGAACCCCCGGTGCCGATATCGCAAGTGGACCCGCTGTAACCGGCCGTCGAAACCTGGCTGAGGGGTCCGAAATAGAGATTGTTGTCGTCGGTGCCACAGGCCGAGTCGAAGGACAGGTCCAGCTCGCCGGTGCCCTTGTCGTAGTCGACGACCTGCAGCTGGGCCAGGGCGGGGCCGGAGCTCTCGCCCGGTGCGTTGGCGGCACCCAGGACGGTGATATCGATTGTGGTCGATGTCGCTAAATCACCGTTGTTGCCCTGCGCACCGTCGACCGAGTTGCCGCTGCCGTAAATCGTGTACGTGCCCGGCGCCACAGGTGCCTGCCAATCGAAGCTGAACGTGACCACGCCGCCGACGACACCTCGCGTACCCGAGTGAGTGATATCGTCCACCCCAAGGAAGTTGGTGATGTAGGTCCCGGGATCCGACGCGATGAGGGTCCCGTCGTTGGTCGAGACATCGAGTCCTCCGCCGGCCCCCAGCAGGCCGCCCTGGCCTCCGGAAATCTGCAGGATGTAGCGCGTCGTCGACCCCGGCATGACGGACGTCGGCCCGCCGATCACGACCGTCGGGGCGATGCCACCGGAGTGGCACTGGTTGCAGTTGTCGCCGGAGGCGGCGTTGACCGGATTCCCCGAGAACCCGCCGATACCACCGGATGAAGCCCACAGCGGACTCGCCAGAAACCCGACGATCACGACCCAAAGAACCCTCGACATGCCCTTCATGACCCCTCCAGCAGCAAGACTTCCGGCCTACATATACCCCCTCCCCACGAGCCCCTGCAACGGGGGAATCGCCCCGTCGGTGCGGCCCGTGCCAGATAAGTGGCCTTCTTTCCTTTTTCTGGGTTTTGACCGGTTGTGTCGGTTTTGGACCCGGCGTATATAGTTGCCCGGGCTCAGAAGGTCATCCGGATGAGGGGCAGATCGATTTTCCTCCGGAAATTTTCGATCGGAGCAGATCTACCTCCCAGGGAGCAGCGCATGAAATCCAACGTCTCGTCCTTTGTCTCGAAGTTTGCCGTCCTGTCGATTTGCCTGCTGGGGATCACGCTTCCCCTCATGGCGCAGACACCCAACGTGTGCGACCCGGGCGAGTTTCCCGATGTGATCGTCGGCGACCTTCAGGGTCTTCAACGTTACGGCACCAGCGGCGGGATCACGGCGTTCTCCGTCGGCACCACGTCGTGCAACATCGGCACGTGCTGGCTGGACTGGATCTCCAACGAGAACCGCCACCCGGTCATCGGGCAGAACATGTACCGACTCAAGGATGGTCGGATGGAGCAGATCGGCCAGAGCTGGCTGAAGCACGGCTTCTTCGCCCTCTCCGAGGATCTTTGCGAGGGCGGCTGTCAGAGCACCAACGGAACCCATCTGGGTGTCGGCTGCTCCGATCCCTACACCGCAGGCCTCAACGGGCAGCAGAGTAACCTGGGGCCACGCTCCGAGGTCAATCCCCACACTGGGGACTACCCCTACCCTTCGGCCACCATCGGCACCACCGGCGACGTCCTCTTCAAGCGACTCCAGGTCCACAACGACGACCTGGATCCGTCCATGAACCCCGGCGCGATCTACTTCGTCGAGGGGCAGTACATCACCCCCGACGACGCGGCCGCCGGAAAGGGCAACAACAACACCTCCTACCGAGAGATCTCGGTCAGCGGCTCCAACGGCGTCTACAACATCGGCTTCGTTTCCGGTAAAGAAACCGTCCGCGAGCAAGGCGTTGTGCAAGGCTGGGCCGACTACACGACGGGCGTCAAGGCGACCGATTTCAACATCACCGACGATGGCCGCGTCACGGCCGCCGCAACGACCGTCGACGTCGGTGGCGGCCGACATGAGTACATCTACATGGTCTACAACCAGTCGTCCAACCGTGCGGTCCAGTCGTTCTGGGTCGACGTCCCGGCTGGAAGAACGGTCACCAATATCCAGTTCCACGATGTGGACTCTCACAGCGGTGAGCCGTACGACTTGACGGACTGGGTGGGTGTCCACGACGAGGTCGGCGGTCGTGTGATCTGGTCCACCGACATGTTCGCCGTCAACCCCAACGCCAACGCGATCCGCTGGGGGACGGCCTACAGCTTCTCATTCGAGATCGACGCGGCGCCCAGCTTCAAGCCGATCTCCATCGGCACCTTCTTACCGGGCGTCGGCAGTGAGTTCAACGCCTCGACCTGGGCACCCAATCCGTGTAATGACGACGGGATCTGCGATCCGGCCGAGACCTGCGCGAACTGCGCCAACGATTGCATCATCGACGGTCCGATTGTCGGATTCTGTGGCGACAACATCTGCGAACCGGGCATCGGCGAAGATTGCGTCTCCTGTGCCAGCGACTGTAACGGCGTCCAGAGTGGCAACCCCGGCAATCGCTACTGCTGCGGCGACGGCGACGGCGACACGCCCATCGGTTGCAACGACGGTCGTTGTACCGGTAACGGCAACACCTGTGGATCGACCGCGGTCCAGTTCTGCTGTGGTGACGACACCTGTGACGTGACCGAGAACTCCTGTAACTGCGCTGTGGATTGTGGCCTGCCACCGACGGTAGAGGTCGTCTGTGGTGACGGCCTCGACCAGGACTGCGACGGAGACCTCGACTGCGCCGACGCCGACTGCTGTGTGGACGCGCTGTGCGCCGACGGCGTCGATGGCGACAGCGACGGTGTGGCGGAATGCGATTGCGACGATAACGACAACAGCATCTGGGGGACGCCCAGCGAAGTCGAGATGCTGTCGGCAACCCAGGATATCGTTCTGGGAACGACCCTCGCCTGGGTCCCGCCATTGGCCGAAGGCGCAACGCAGGTCACCTACGACCTGCTCCGTGCCGACTCCGGCAGTTTCTCTGCGGCGACCTGTGTGACGATGCCGGATCCGACGGACACGAGTTATCTGGACACGTTGAACCCGAATATCGGCGCGCTGTTCAACTACCTGGTACGAGCGGTCAACGACTGTCCGATCGGTGAGGGTCCGACGGGCTCCGATTCTCAGGGCAGTGGCCGCTCGGTGTCGAGCTGTCCGTAAGACACCACGAACGTGTCATCGAAAAAGCGTAAGAAGAAGGAAGGGCCGGGTCATCCGGCCCTTCCTGTTGCGAAGGCCATCCGGAAGTCCCGGCGGGGTCGGTGGCGTGCCGCCGTCCTGATCCTGGTCCACCTGATCGCCGCAGCTCACATCGCCCACTTCATGAGCCGTGGCGAGACCATCTCTCCGGTCGAGCCCTCGGAATCGATGTATACGCTGGAGCTGGGCGAGCTGAACGCGGGCTTCCTGTTCTTCGTGGTGGCACTGCTGTTGACCGCCGTGTTCGGACGGTTCTTCTGCGGATGGGGATGTCATCTTGTTGCGCTGCAGGATCTCTGCGGCTGGATGATGAAGCGGCTGGGGGTCAAACCGCGCCCCTTCCGATCTCGACTGATGGTCTGGTTCCCGCTGGGGCTGGCGCTCTACATGTTCGTCTGGCCGACGGCCAAGCGTTGGCTGATGACCGATGCGCCTGCGTTCCCCGGCTTCACGAACCAACTGACGACCTCGGGCTTCTGGGATACGTTCCCCGGCCCGCTGTTCATCGTCCTGACATTTCTAACCTGCGGGTTCCTGGTGGTCTACCTACTGGGTGCCAAGGGCTTCTGCACCTACGCCTGTCCCTACGGGGGCTTCTTCGGGCTGATGGATGGACTCTCTCCCGGACGGATCGTGGTCAACGACGACTGCGAGCAGTGCGGGCATTGCACGGCGACCTGCACGTCCAACGTCCTGGTTCACGATGAGGTCCGGCGTTTCGGCACGGTGGTCGACCCCGGCTGCATGAAGTGCACCGACTGCGTCAGCGTCTGTCCGAAGGGCGCGTTGTCGTTCGGCTTTACGCGCCCGGCATGGTTCCGGCGCTCCCCCACCGACACGGGGCCCCGACGCTATCCCCTCTCGTGGAAGGCGGAGGGGATCCTCGCGGCCATCGCGTTGGGCTCAATCCTCGCCTATCGCGGCCTCTACGATGGGCCGCCGCTGTTGATGTCGGTGGCGCTCGGGGTAATGACGGCGTTTCTTGCGCTACGGGTCTGGCAGACCCTCTTCGGAAAACAGAGTCGGCTGCAGAACCTCACGCTGAAGTCCGGCGGCAAGCTGGGTGCCGCGGGCGTCGTCCTGCTGGTCGTCGGGATCCTGTGGCTGGCCTTCACGGCCCACAGCGGCTTCGCCCAGTGGCATCGTGCGTGGGGTCGTTACCATCTCAACCAGACCGAGGCGACTCGCGCCGATGTGTTGTCGGGTGTTGCCGCCGGTCGTGTCTACACCGCGTCCCACGACCGAGCCGCCGCCAGATCTTTCCGCCACTTCCGACTGGCTCAGACCTACGGACTGCTGCCCACCGTCGAGGTGGAGCTGGGTGTGGCATGGGGCTACCTGCTTCAGGGACGGGACGATCAGGCGCTGGCGACGATCCGTCGCACCATTCAGCAGCACCCGGATCGCTCCCAGCTCTATCGCAACCTCTTCGACTATCAGGCGGGACGTCAGGATCTCTTCGGTGCCATCGCGACACGACGCCAACAGATCGAACACGACGCGGCGACCTGGCAGGAGCGGCTGCAGTTCGGCTCGATGCTGGTGCAGGGGGCCGAAACCGATGAGGCGATCTCCGTGTTCCGAGGCTGTATCGATGAGGAACCCGATCGAGTCGAGGCCCGTTACAACCTGGGTGGCCTGCTGCGTCGGCTGGGGCGTGGAGAGGAAGCGATCGTTGAGCTGGAAGCGGCCAGCGCGTTGACTCCCCGGGACCCGGATATCCATGTCGAGTTGGGCCTGGCCTATCAGGCGACCGGCCGGCCGGCGCTGGCGGCGGAACGGATCCGCGAGGCGATCGCCCTGGCCCCGGGTCGCCCGGAATCGCTCGAATACCTTCCCCAGCTCGTCCTGGAGTTGGAGGCTGCGGCGTCGTCTCAGAACTGATTCTCCCCGGCGTTTGCGTCCCCCACCCTCGCGGCTCATATTGGAACGGTCGGGGCGTTTAAATGGTGAAGGGGGTTGACGGTTCATGGGATTTTCCGCGAAACGAGGCTTGATTCCGTCGACCGTGGGTGCCGCCATCCTCCTCCTGACCCTGCTGGCGGGCTGCGCCCCGACTAGCCAGGTCGAGCTGACCCCGCAGGCCGCGCCCGCCTCGGAGCCTGTCGTCGAGCGTGCCGTCGAGCCGGTCGTCGAACTCCCGGACCCGTCACCGATCTACCTCCGTCTGGACCAGGGCCGCACCGCCTATCGCGTCGGCATCGGCTATCTCGCCGAGGGCGACGAGATCAGCGGAGAGCAGTCGCTGTTTGAAGGCACCCGTTTGCTCCAGAGCGCGGCGTCCGATTGTGCGGCGATGGAAGGCTGCGACCTTCTGCGCTTCATTGCGACATTTGACGACCTGCTTGCGGAACAGACCCAGGCCATCAAACAGCAGTCGTACCATATCGACACCCTCGAAGAGGCTGCGGCCCAGGAAGAGATGCTGGAAGAGCCCGGCACCGAGTCCCCGTTCCTCGTCGCCATACCCCAGCTGGAATCGTCGGTCTCTCTGTTGAAGGGCACCGACCTGCGAGACCTGATCGAGCTGAACACGCCGGTCAGGGCCGCTCTGGATGACTGGTTGACCTGGATGCGTCCGCTGCTGATGGACTCGTATTTCAACTATCGTTTTCTCCAGGAAGAGATGGCACCGGTCTATGAAGCTGCGGGCCTACCGGAGGCGCTGCTGTTTGCCATGATCGCCACAGAGACCGGTGGCAAGGTTCACTCCTATTCTCGCGCCGGTGCTGCGGGCCCCCTGCAGTTCACTCGCTATACGGGCCTCAAGTACGGTCTAAAGAGTGATGGGAAATTTGACACCCGCCTGGACCCCAAATTGGCGACCCGGGCCAATGTGGCCTATCTCAATGACCGATTCGACGAGCTGGATGACGACCTGGAGAAGGCCCTGGCCGCCTACAACGGTGGCGAGACGCGCATGCTGCGCCTCCATCGACGGCATGCCGGTGCAAGCCTGTGGGACAGCCGTGTCTATTACTCGCTTCCAAGAGAGACTCGAGACTACGTGCCGAGGATCCTGGCCGCCGCCTGGCTGTTCCTGCACCCCGACGAGTACGGCCTGGAGTTCCCCGATATGGACGTGCGACGGGTCGCCTTCGAACTCCCGTCACCGATCTCCATGGGCGAGTTGACGATCTGCCTCGGCCAGGTCGGACAGTCCGACGGCTGGTTCCGCACCCTGCGAAACCTCAACCCTCGCTGGGAACCCTCGAAACGCAAGGAGGCCGGTAGCTCGATCGCCCTGCCGGCAGGCCTGATCCCGGTCTATGAAGAGCGCTGCACCGGCAACGACGAACTGATGGCCCGGGCCGGCACTCTGTACGAGGCCAACTACCCCGAGTCACCCGAGATGATCCCCTACACGATCCGTCGTGGGGATACGCTCGGCAAGATCGCGTCCCGCCATAAGTGCGTTTCGCTGAGGGAGTTAGCCGATGTGAATCGGATCCGGGCTCCGCGCTACGTGATCCGGGTCGGTCAGCAGATCACCATCCCGACCTGCTCGTAGTTGACAACTCAGACAGCTCGTCTTACACTCTCAGACACCTTGTCTGATATGGGAGTGTTTGATGAGCCATCATCCACGGGCCACCGACGCCGAACTGGCGATCCTCAAGAGTCTCTGGTCTGACGGCGTCTCGACCATCCGCCAGCTGACCGATCGGCTCTACCCCGGTGGCGGTGTCAGCCACTACGCGACGATTCAGAAGCTGCTGGAACGACTGGAAGGCAAGGCGTTCGTCCGTCGCGAGAAGAGCGGTCGGACCCATCGCTTCGAGGCCATCGTCGATCGACGGGCGTTGATCGGACAACGTCTTCGAGAGACCGCCGAGCAGCTCTGCGATGGCTCCATCTCCCCCCTCCTCACTCAACTGGTCACGGACCGCCGTCTCTCGTCGGACGAGCTGGCGTCCCTCCAACAACTCGTCGAGGAGTTGTCCCGGGCCGAGGAGGAGGTTCCATGAACACACTGTTGTGGATCGCTCTGTTCAACGGCGTGATCGCCGGGGTGATGGGCCTGCTGTTGTGGTCGGGACGTCGTCTGCAGATCCGACCGGCGGCGATGCATCTTCTCTGGTGGTTGGTGCTGGTCAAGTTGATCGCGCCGCCGCTGTGGGAACTGCCGACCCTCCCCCGCTGGACGACAGAGCCGGTGGTCGAACAGGTTGCGATGATCGCCACCCCGCTGGATCGAGCTCCGACGATCGAGGCTTCGCCGGCACCGGCCCCCTTCTCCTGGACCCAACGACTGATGCAATTCTGGCTTGCGACCTCGGCGCTGGTGGCGGCCTACTTCGCCGTTCGGATCGTCGGCTGCGTCCACATGCTGCGAAAGGCACGACCCGCCTCATCCGCATTGCAAGAGCGCGTCACCCGGCTCGGCCGACGGGTCGGCCTCAAGCGAACACCGCCGGTCTTCGTCCTGGACGCCGTCGTCTCGCCCTTCCTCTGGTGGAGCCCCGCCGGGGTCCGTCTCTATCTACCGCAGATGCTGCTTGCCAGCCTCAGCGACGACGAGTGTGACGCGATCCTGTTGCACGAGCTGGCCCATTACGCACGTCGAGATCCCTGGGGCCGCCCCCTGGAGATCCTGATCGTCGTGCTTTGTTGGTGGAACCCGTTGACCGCGCTGTTCCGTCGACAGCTACGACAGGCGGAGGAACAGGCCTGCGATGCCTGGGTCCTGGCCCGCCTCCCGCAGACTCGACGTCCGTATGCCGACGCCCTGATCAAGACGCTGCAATTTCTCAACACCCCACCTGCCCGTCTTCCCTCGTTGGCCACCGGCGCCAGCGGGACGGGACAGATCAAGGAGAGACTGACGATGATCCTCAAACCCGCCGATCGTTCCCAACGTGTCCACTGGCTGCTTCCTGTATTGGTGCTCGCGTCACTCCTTCTGGTGTTACCCACGTGGGCCGATCTTGGCGACGACGACGAGAAGGTCCGTAAGGACCAGATGATCCAGCTGAAGGAACTCCACCAACAGCAGCTGGCGCTGGAACGACAGGTGCGAGAACTCCAACAGAAGCAGGAGCAAATCCGGGCCCAGTACCACGAGTCCGAGATCCGTTACGAGTTGGATCGACTCCGCTCCGATCAGCATCGCCTGACGGAAGAGGGCGAGGCCGAGCACGCGGAAATGCTGGCTCGCGAGATCGCCATGCTCCAGCACGAGGCGGATAATCGTGTACGGATCCAGAAGATGGAACTGGAGCACGAGCAACGTCGCGGCCAGATGTCCGATCACGTCCGGCAGTTATCCCTGGAACTGGAACAGGCCCACATCAACGAAGATCAGGAGCGGGCCCGGCAACTGGAACGGGAACTCCGCGAATCGGAGCTGGACCTGGAGCGCCAGTCCCTGGATGCCCTTCGGATCCGAGAGATGGAACAACAGGCGGAGATCGAGCAGATGAAGCTCCGCCACGACGCACAACGACTCCAGAGATCCCTGGAAATCAGGGAACAATCCATGGCCCTGGAGTCGGAACTGAAGCATCTCCAGGGGGCGCTGGTTGACGCCCGAGAGAGCGGCGACGACCCGACCGTCGCGAAGATCGAGCGGGATATCGCCTCCCTGAAACGCCACCTTCGGCAGCTTGACAGCGATCGAAACAACAGCCAGCATGAACGGGAGAAAACGACGACCGAAACCTATTAGAGGAGTCTGAGGTGAGTCCGTTACCCGCTGATATCCCGACGTTTGACGACAAAAAAGAAGTCTTCGCCGACTTCACCACCACCCACGGAAAATTTACGGCCAAGCTGTTTGCCAGCCAGTGCCCCCAGACCGTCGGCAACTTCGTCGGCCTGGCCCGCGGCGACGTCGAGTGGACCGCGCCCAACGGCGAGAAGGTGAAGAAGCCGCTCTACGACGGCACGATCTTCCACCGCGTCATCTCCGAGTTCATGATCCAGGGCGGCGACCCGCTCGGAAACGGAACCGGCGGCCCGGGCTACAACTTCGCCGACGAGATTGTTCCCGATCTCAAGCACGACAAACCCGGCATCCTCTCGATGGCCAACGCGGGACCCGGCACCAACGGCTCCCAGTTCTTCCTGACCGAGGTGGCCACACCGTGGCTCGACGGCAAGCACACCGTGTTCGGTGAGATCAGCGACGGGATGGATGTGGTCATGAAGATCGCCAAGAGCCCCACCGGTCACGGCGACAAGCCGTCGCCGGACATCAAGATCGAGTCGATCAAGATTCGTAGCTGATCGGTTCCGGAATAGATCGGGATTAAGAGTCGTTCACGACTACGAGCGCCCTGGTGCGTCTGGAGTCCTGGTGAACGGTCGATCTGTTTTGTGGCTGTTGGTTCTGGTGGTCTCTTCTGCGTTTGGGGAGTCGGCCGATCGACCCGTCGTCGTGGTGGAGCTGTTCACCAGTCAGGGTTGCTCCAGTTGCCCGCCGGCGGACAAGCTGTTGAGTCAGCTGGTCGCCGGTGATCTGTTGGACGACATCGACGTCATCGGCATCAGCGAACATGTCGACTACTGGAACAGCCTGGGCTGGGTCGATCCGTTTTCCGACTCCCGTTTTAGCGAGCGTCAGCGTGCCTATGGGCGTGCGGCCAGCCGGTTCAACGCCTACACGCCACAGATGATCGTGGATGGGAAAGTCGCGTTCGTCGGGCATGACCGCGTGCAAGCGATCCAGGCCATTCGCGAGGCGGCGAAGCGTCCGCGTGCGAAGTTGGATCTAACCCTTGATGGGTTGGAGCTGACGGTCGAGATCTCTTATCTGCCGAAGACCAAGCACAACGTGCGTTACGACGTGATGTTGGCGCTTATCGAGGATGGGATCGAGGTCGAAGTCTCGCGGGGTGAGAATGCCGGGCGGGTGTTGATGAACGACGGCGTGGCGCGGAGGATTCAGCGGATCGGGTTGGTGCGGAGTGAGGATGGGATGGCGACGGTGGTGCACACGATCGAGATGCAGTCAGATTGGGATCGGGAGAACATGCGGGTGGTGGTGTTCTTGCAGTCTCGTAGAGATATGGCGATTGCCGGGGCGATTCAGCGTTAGGGACGCTTCGTGAATCCCCAAATCAGACGAATCTGGTTTCTTCTTAGCAGAGGTAGTTTGCATAACCACCTATCCAAGACACGTACCGCTTTCGAGATCGTCTCTTTTCTGAGCATTCTGTTCAACCGCTGCGGCAACAACTTTTCGGCGCCTCGATAAAACAGGTAGTTAAAGAATGCCGCGCGAACGAACCAGGGCTCGCCCCCGGCTCGCCGTATTTTTTTTCCCAAGTCGACTTCCCTAAAGCCACCCGACATTGAAAATCGGTAGTCTTCGGGGGAAATCCCGGTCTTCTTATGGCTCAATTTCATAAGTGGCTTCAACCAAGTCTGTTTCGAGTAGTGCCAGATCGGCGCATAGGCATCGTCCATAAACACGGTGTAACCACCTGGTTTGAGGGCTCGATTGACTGAAACCAGGAATCGGTCCAGATCCGGTAGATGATGAACCATTGCGAACCCGTAGATCACGTCAAATGTGTTGCTTGAGAAGGGTATGTCGTGAGCGTCGATCGCGGCGAAGGTGAGCTGATTCTGAAACTGATCCAATTCGAAGCGATCACATATATTCATCAATGCATGAGTAGAAAGATCCGAATAAACGAGGTGCGCTGGATCCATCGTCAGAAACAGCAACTCCTTTAGCGACTCACCATTGCCGAGCAACAGTACTTTCTTACCGGACAAATCGCCGAGTTGTTCAAGCACAATTCTATTTTCCGGGCGGTCCGGCAGATCCCAAATTGGCAACACGCTCTCGACTGTCTGTTTTGCGCAGCTCTCCTGTCGTCGTCCTACATAAGCTTGATCGTAGAAACCTTTTTCTTCAGCTCGATCAGCGGAATCGACAAAATCAAACATGCCTGAAGCGTCCCGAAATTGTCTTCCGCACTGGCGACATACGACTAGGTCTGGAGTCAGGGTTGAGTGATCGCTGCAACTTGGACAACGAATGTTCATTCAAAATCCCACTGCGAATCGTCCCGGGGGTTCTAGACACTTGCCAGCGTTACAATAAGGCCAAACTTACATAGCTCCCGCGATCATCTTGTTGATCCAGGCACAATCACGCGGCACCCGGTCTCGGGGTAGAACAAGCCATTCACCCCAGATCCGTCCACACGCCTCATTTCGGCAATAGCGCGAGAGAAGCCCCGATAGATCAACCAAAATATTGCTACTAAATGAGAAGTAGTTTTTCTATTGACTATTACTAAGTTAGTAGTATACTTCATTTCGAAATTGGGTAGCTCTGTCGGGCACCCCTAACCGGGAGTGGTGATCGTGGAAGAAAATGCGATTGTCAGGAAGTTCCAGAAAGAGCTGAACTCGGGAACGGTCTCCCTGGTGGTTCTTAGTCTGATGGACGCCTCGACCGAGCCGCTCTATGGCTACCAGATCGCCAAGTTGCTGGAAGCGCAGGCCGAGGGGCAGTTGCCGATGAAGCAGGGGGCGCTGTACCCGGTGCTCCGAGCCATGGAAGCCAACGGCCTTCTTCGGAGCAACGTGGAACCATCGACCTCGGCTCCGCCACGCCGTTACTACTCCGTGACGGTCGAGGGTCACAACATGCTCGCAATCTGGATCAACGTCTGGGGAAACACTCGCGACTTTGTCGAGCGCGTGCTGTCCGGAGTCGCTGGCAACGGTAGTCAAGACGAGGAGAGGGAAGATGTCTGAACAAATCTCGACCGTTGGCCAGTATTTCGAGCGACTGTCCTCCGCCTTCGCAGGAAGCGACCCGGCCATGGCACAGGACGCAATCTACGACGCGCAGGAGTTCCTTGCGGGGGAACGTGCGACGCTGGCGGCCGACGGCGGTAACGCCGAAGACGAAAGTGAATTGGTCAGTCGATTAATCAATCGTTTCGGACAACCTTCTGAGGTCGTCGACAACTACCGGACGACCGAGGCCCGGGTTGCTGCGGCGCTGGCCCCTCCTGAATCCCCTCCTGCACGCAGTCTGACCGGACGCATCTTCGGGGTGTTCGCCGATCCGCGCTCTTACGGCGCACTCTTCTACATGTTCTTCTCGCTGCCACTGGGGGTTATCTACTTCACCTGGGCCGTGACTGGACTATCGCTTTCCGCCGGGCTTGCGGTCTTGATCTTCGGCGTCGTGTTCTTCCTGTTTTTCATCTCGACCGTTCGGGCAGTGGCATTGGTCGAGTGCCGAATTATCGAGACACTGCTGGGGGAACGGATGCCTCGGCGCCCACAAGTGGTCATGCCTCAGGGCAGGTTGTGGGACCGTCTCAAGTTCTGGCTTACGGACCAGAGAACCTGGTTGACCATTTTCTATATGCTGCTGTGTCTGCCGCTGGGAATCATCTACTTCACGATCGCAACCGTGGCTCTGAGCTTGACCCTTTCGTTCATCGTGGCACCCTTCGTACAGCTATTTGTCGACTATCCGATCATTCAGGTTTTCGACAAACACTACTACCTACCGTTCTGGAGTTTCCCTCTGTTCTGGTTGGGAGGCGCGTCGATGTTGCTGGCGCTCATGCACCTCGCCCGGGGTATAGGCCATTTGCACGCAAGCCTGGCAAAATCGATGCTGGTCAAACCGGGAGCCTAAGAGCTGGAATCCCTGCAGCCCTTGCCCCGCCCCCCGGATCGGCGTACAACGGAGGCACCGCTGTCGCACGGAGCAGCATCGTGAATCGAATCCCCTGTCTTGGCTGGCTTCTCATCCTCATGGCAAATTTCGCTGTCGCCGGTGCCGGATTGACCTAGCCCCAATCGCCCGATCCACAGTGAGGGTTACACTTTGTAGCTTATTGTGGACGGAGAAAGGGGAATTGGCATGGCACGGAAGCGCTACACGGCGGAGCAGATCATCCCGAAGCTTCGCGAGGCCGAAGTCGAATTGGCCAAGGGCCAGACAACAGCTCAGGTCTGCAAGAAGCTCGGTATTACTGGCCAGACCTACTATCGCTGGCGCAAGGAGTACGGAGGCCTGCGCGTCGATCAAGCGAAGCGCCTAAAGCTGTTGGAGCAAGAGAACGGTCGATTGAAGAAATTGGTCGCCGACCTATCTCTGGACAATTCGATCCTCAAAGAGGTATCGAAGGGAAACTTCTGAGCCCGACGCGTCGCAGGAAGGCCGTCGAGCACGTACGAAGCGTGCTCGAAGTGTCGGAGCGTCGGGCATGTCGAGTCCTGGGGCAGCCCAGGTCGACTCAGCGGCATCGTGAGCAGCCGTCGGCGTATGAGGATCGCCTGGTGACTCACATGACCGAGCTGGCCACGCGATACGGCCGCTACGGCTACCGTCGCGTCACCGGCCTACTGCGCTGGTGCGGCTGGCAGGTCAATCACAAGCGGATCGAGCGGCTGTGGCGGCGAGAAGGGCTGAAGGTGCCGAAGAAACAGCCGAAACGGAGCCGACTGTGGCTCAACGACGGCTCATGCATCAGGCGTCGCCCGGAGCATCGCAATCACGTCTGGGCCTACGACTTCGTCGCCGACCGGACCCACGACGGCCGTCCGCTGAAGATGCTGACGGTGGTAGACGAGTACACGCGAGAATGCCTGGCGATCGTCGTCGCAAGACGGATGAGATCGATCGACGTCCTCCAGGTGCTGGCGGATCTGTTTGTCGAGCACGGTGCACCGGAGTACATTCGCTCGGACAACGGTCCCGAATTCGCAGCGATCAAGATCCGTCGTTGGCTCGAGCGCGTCGAGGTCGACACGCTCTTCATCACACCGGGATCGCCCTGGGAGAACGGCTACGTGGAATCTTTCAACGGCAAACTACGCGACGAATGCCTCAACGGAGAGATCTTCTACACGCTGCGGGAGGCGCAGGTGATCATCGGGAACTGGCGACGGGAGTACAACACGATCAGGCCGCATAGCTCGCTGGGATACCGACCGCCGGCACCCGAGGCGGCGCGACCGTTTCCCGTTGAACTCGCTTCGCTCCTTCATCGGGAAACGGGGCTTGCTGTAACTTAGAGACTGGTACGATCATCGGTGGCGGGTCAATACCATTCGAGTTTGTTGAGGATGATGTCCTCGGCGGCGGACACCAGAAACCGCCGGGCGCCGACAATATTGGCCCGGAATCCGTGACAAGTAGATCCGGTCGATCACGATCCGACAACAACTTGCCGGACTCGTCGTTTGCCTCCAGCAACTCACGGGAACCTGTCCGCAACTACGAGCAGGTACACCCGCTACACGTCATCCCACCGCCACAGTCCACGTCGACTTCGCACTGCTCTCCGAACGCGGCATTGACGTTGCCGTCGCCGCAAAGCGGTAGCGTACAGTCGTCGTCGCAGGTGGCCGACGCGCCGGCGTCGTCGCAGGTTTCGAGCCCCGGCTCCACGACTCCGTCGCCGCAGGTCAGCAGCACGCGATAAACCGTCTCCGGACCGGTGTTTGCGACATACAACGTCGACGTCGCCGAATTGACCAGCACACAGAAGTCCGAAGCCTCGTTGAACTGGGTGATCCCGTCGCCGTTGGAGTCGATCAATTCCGTCACGCCGCCACCCGGCGTGATCTCGAAGACGTTCTCGGAATTGAACGCGGCGACGTAGACCTTGCCGTTCGAAGCGACGTCGATGCCCGTCGGATTGTCCAACGGTTGGCCGGGGCCCGCACCGGAACTGTCGAGGATCACGCGGACGGTCCCGTTCGGGAAGCGACGGAGAACGTTGTCACTGGAGTTGCCGGCGATGTACAGCGAGTCGTCGGGACCCACCGCGAGTGCGTGAGGTGCAAGCAGAGAGGCGACACCGCCGCCGGTGGAATCCAGGATCTCCGTAATCACGCCGCCGGGCGCAATCTGGAAGATGTTGTCGCTTCCGAAGCCGGTGACGTAGACGTTGTCGGCCGAGTCGACCGCAACGCCGAACGGAGCGTCCAATACGTTACCGAGTCCGTCGCCGGTGCTGTCGATAATCTCGGTCACCGTCCCGCCGGTCTCAACACGGAACACGTTGTCCGAGTAGTGTCCAGTCACGTAGATCGAACCGTTGGAGTCGATGGCGATCCCCAGCGTACCGTCCAGCACGTTGCCCATGCCATCGCCGGTCGAATCGATAATCTCGTTGATCACGCCTGCCGACGTGCGACTGAAAGCGTTGTCGCTAAGGAACCCGACGGTAGAAAGGGTGTCGCTGGGGCTCATCAGCATGCCCACCGGGCAGCTGAGCGGGTTGCCCATGTTGTCGCCGAGATCGGAGATCACCTCGGTGATCACGCCCTCCGGCGTCCGCATGAACACACCCTCCGAATCGGGTCCGAGCCCGCACGCGGCAGCGAAGACATTCCCCGCCGAGTCAAACGCGAGACCGTCCGGATCGATGAAAGAACCCGAAATGCCGGCGCCGGTGCCGTTGAAGATCTCGAGTACACGCGGATCTCCGGCGATCGTGGCTCCGCATGCGCCGGCACAGTCGCCGCCGGCCCAGTTGTCGACGAACGAGTCAGCGGTCGAGTTTCGGTTGTACGTTCGCAGGCCGAGACTGTTGCCACCATCCACCGCGTCGGTCGGATTCGCCGCCATGATGCAGTCGGGGGCTCCCCAGTTGTTGGAGATGTCCACGGGTCCACCCATGTCGGGGTCCAGGTTCCAGCGCCAGACACGAACGAGAGTCGACGCACCGCTGCCCTCGACGGTCGCTCCCATCCAGTCGCCGTTGCTCGCAGTCTCATCCCCCAGACAGGAGTCGCTGCGACTGACATAGCCGGGGTCGTAGGTCTCCCAACGCCACTCATTTTCGGCGAGAACCAGATGAACCTGGTAGTGCAGCCCCGGTGTGCCGTTGAGCCGGAAGGAGAAGCCCCAACCCTTTCCGACAGGGTTGACGAGCTGTAGTTTGCCGTACTGATCGATGTCCGTCGTCGTGCCGTTGCCCCAACGCAGTACGGAGTTGGTGAAGAACGACATCGCCGTATCGACCAATTCGTTGCCGATGATCGCGAAACTACCGAAGTCCGCCATCCAGTTGGAGCCGAGCGTAGCTCGATCAAACGAGTCGCTGAAGTCCTTTGGCGAGAACGGCTCGATGACACACGAGGCGTCACAGCCGTCACCCGGTGTCATGTTGCCGTCGTCGCACTCCTCACCCATCTGAACGACGCCGTTGCCGCAGACTTCGAGGATGCAGTTTTCATCGCAGCCGTCGCCCGGGACGGTATTCGTGTCGTCGCACTCTTCGCCGGCGTCGACCAGCCCGTTCCCGCAGACCGGTGCAGGGATGCACGCACAGCCACCATCGCAGACCTCGCTCGCGAGACAATCGCCGTCGACCTCACAGGCCTCACCGGCAAGGGTATTGAGGATGTTATCGCCGCAGGTCGGAAGCGTGCAGTCGGCCTCACAGGTGCCCGTCTGGGTTCCGAAGTCGTCACAGGCTTCGACTCCCTCGACAACGCCATCACCACAAACCGAGGCCGGCGCAAGATCTCCACCTGACCAGCTGTCGACGCGCGATAGCGCCGTCGATGAACGGGTATAAGTGCGCAGACCGATGCTGGTCCCCGTATCGACGGCACTGAGCGGCGCACCACTCATGCTGCAATCCGGCGCGCCCCAGTTCCCACTAACGTTCACACTGCCGCCTGCATCGGGGTCGCTGTCCCAGCGCCAAACGTTGATGACCGTAAGCACGCCGGCTCCCTCGATGGTGGCACCGATCCATTCACCGTCGCCGGCGGCCTGGTCGCCGGAACAATCACTGTTACGAATGACGAAATCGGGGTTGTAGGTCTCCCAGCGCCATTCGTCGGATCCACCGACGAGGTGCACCTGGTAGTGCAAGCCCGGGGTGGCGTTGAGTCTGAAAGCGAAACCCCAGCCCTTGCTTTCGGGTGCCGTCAACTGAAGCTTGCCGTACTGATTCACGGTCAATGTGGAATCCGCATCCCAGCGAACAACCGCGTTGTTGAATGTCTGCGTCCCGTTCTCGGCAAGTGCATTGGAAACGATGGTGTAGCTACCGGAGTCCGCCGACCAGTCCGGGCCCAACGTGGCACGGTTGAAGTCGTCCATGAAGTCGCGACGCATCTCCGGTTCCATGACGCACATTGCGTCACAGCCGTCGCCCGGCATCAAGTTGCCGTCGTCACACTCTTCACCCGTCTGCAGCACTCCGTTGCCGCAGACCTCGAGGATGCAATTCTCGTCGCAGCCGTCGCCGGGCGTGGCGTTGGTGTCGTCGCAGGTCTCCGGGGCCTCTATCAGCCCGTTGCCACAGACCGGCGCCGGGATGCACGCGCAGCCGCCGTCGCAGATTTCGCCCGCAAGACAGTCGCCATCGACTTCGCAGGCTTCTCCCGCCAGGGTGTTCAGCGTTCCGTCGCCGCAGGTCGGCAAGGTACAGTCCGCGTCACACATGTCGGTTTGCATGCCGTCGTCGCAGGCTTCAGGCGCCTCGACGATGCCGTTGCCGCAGATTGCCAGAGGCGGTACATCCCCGGAGAACCAGTTGTCGACCGACGAGCCGATCGTCGAGTTGCTGGTGTAGGTGCGCAGTCCAACGTGGTTTCCCGTATCCACGGCTATCGCCGGGGCGACCGCCATCGTACAGTCCGGGGCACCCCAGTTTCCGTCGATATCGACCGGCCCGCCCGCATCGGGATCGTCGTCCCAGCGCCAGACGCTCACGACCGTCGATGCGCCGGTGCCCTCGATCGTCGCGCCGATCCAGTCGCCGTCACCTGCCCCGGTGTCTCCGGTACAACTTCCATTGCGTACCACGTAACCCGGGTTGTAGGTCTCCCAGCGCCATTCGGGGGAGTTGACGACCGAATGGACCTGGTAGTGCAGGCCCGGCGAGCCGTTCATCCGGAACGCGAAGCCCCAACCCTTGTCGTTGACGTCGTTCATCCGGATTTTTCCGTACTGATCGACATCGACCGCCGTGTCGTCGACCCAACGCAGCACGGAATTCGTGAAGGTCTGCGTAACTGTCTGGACCAGGACGTCGTTGACGATCGTGTAGATCCCCGAATCCACAGACCAACCCGGACCCAGTGCGCCTCGATCGAAATCGTCGCTGAACGCACGTGGCGCGAGCGGCTCGATGGCGCACATCGCGTCGCAGCCGTCACCCGGCGTCAGATTGCCGTCGTCGCAGGTCTCGCCGAAGTCCAGGGTGTTGTCGCCGCAGACCGGCTGCAGTCCCGCAAAATCGGGATCCGCACTCAGGAACGTGGTCAGCCGGCGGTCGCCTTCAACACAGGCACCGCCGCCGCAAGCAGTGGACCAGCCACCGGCGGACGAGAGCGCCAACGTCGCGGTACGCAGTTGCGCCGTGGTCAACGGCGTGGCGTTGGCACGCGCTTCGAGCAGTAGATGTGCGGCCGTCGCGGTCACGTAAGGCGTGGCCCAACTGGTTCCGTCCGCGCCGCAACTCCAGCCGTTCGGGTCGAACAGGTTACCGCCGGGTGCCGACCGGAACAGGCCGCAAACATCCTCGGAACGGCTTGCGATGTTGACGACCTCGTTGCCCCAGTTAGACAAGTTGACATCGTCACTGAACGTGGCACCGTCGTTGCGGTAGCCCCCGACGATGATCATGTTGTCCGCCGGTTTTTCCCCGCTGCGGTCGTGATTGCACTCCGGCGGGAAGCGAGGCGTGACGTTGAGACTGCTGGAGGAGTCGTTGATGAGGTTTCCGGCGGCACCGACGTAGAGGCCGTCGAACGATGCAATGCTGTTGCAGAGAGTCTGGCACGGCGAGTCGTCCCCGTACTCGGCATCGTCGTTGAAGTTGTCGAAGCAGGTATCTTCCGACCATCCGGCGGAGACCAACAGGGAGCCCGTAATCAGGTCGGCACCGTTGGCCTGGGCGAAGTCGATCGCTTCCGCGAGTCCGGCCAGCGTACCGGTGTTGCCGCAGTTCGTGGTGCGCAGGTTCATCAACTTGACGTCGCCGTTGCGCATCAGGCCGGCAATCTCGCTGAAATCGTTGGACTCTGCCGCCAGGATGCCGGCCGCGACCTGCGAGTGTCCGTTGCAGGCGTCGCCTTCGTCCGGATCGTTATCGTCGTCGAGAAAGTCCCAACCGCCGTTGCCGTCGCAACCCTCGTCGATGTAGGAGTCGAGATCGTCGTCGACACCGTTGCCACACGTCTCACCCGGGTCGGACCAACAGATGCCCGCGGGGAGTCCCGGGTGGTCGCAATCGAATCCGGAATCGAGCACGGCGATGATGACGGGAGCGGAGGGCGAGCGAAGCGGAAGCGGCATCTCCGAGATGCCGAATAAGTCGCAGGTGTCGGCGTTCGGACAGTCCGAGTCGTCGTTGCAGACCGCGTCGTTGCTAACGCACTTGCCCACGTCGTTCGGTAGACCGACCTGGGCCATTGCGGGGGCAATCGCGAGCGTCATGACGAGACACGAGAGGACGAGAGGGATGCGCTTCATCGAGTCTTCCTGCTGCAAGGTACGAACGTGAGGTCCGACCCGCTCGGAACCGTCACGATGGACATGTATGGCAATTTTCGATCAATGTGAATCACTATTGATATACGAGCCAAATACCGGGAGTCAATCTGAGACCACCGGCGCAAAATCGGCCGTCAAGATTGCTAAATTACGGCCTTTTCCGGGTATTCCACGATAGCCGAGACCCAAATGCCACTTCCGGCGGCGTCGGTGTTCAGCACCCACACCTCCACCGACACGCCGATGTGGATCACCGGCGTGATCTACGGTCACGGTCTGCGCGGGCTCTGCGTCTAAGAAGAACAAGCCGCATTCTCCGTTATATTTCTCAACTGTTGGAAAATCAGATTCATATCCGGTTTAGTCCTGTAACAACTGGAATCGACCAGTCTCTTCCTGGAGCCTGTGTTACCAACACTTTACCATTTAGTGCTGTGTGTAAACGATTTGCGGCCAGCGAACTTTCCGCTGACAATCACTTGCTGGGGGGGGTGAAACTGCCGCGCGTCGGAGCCGGCCCTCGAGCCGTCTCCGAAGCGCCTTCCTCTCGTACCTCGTCCTGTCTATGCGCGGTCATCGGTCCTCCTTTGGCGTCACATCGACGCCGCCAAGAAGGAACGAGTTACTCAAACCATTTCATCAGCTATAGCGCGTATTATTTCGGGTAGGGAGACTGGCGCGAAATGGGCCTAAACTCACGATTGCTGGCGATTCTAAAGCCGAGAGGAATTTCAGGAATATCTCTTGCTGCCAAATAATCGAGCTTTTCGTATATTCGCTACTACACTTAGCTGAGATAACCTTTCAGGATCAAGGGAACTGAACATGGTACCCAGCCACATGATCCTGAATGAACACTAACGGGCTTTCTCAAATGTTTAAGCCCGCCGCAAGGAATAAACTCTTCATCAGCTGTCATACCGGGTTACGGGAAAATACAGCAAGGCAACGAGGCAAAGACACGTGAATATCCTATTGGTCAGGCTGGCTGCGGCGCTTACTGCAATTTTTCTAATCGGGCAGATCAGCACGGTCTCGGCTCAGGAGTGCCTTGTTACCACCACTCCCAATGGCGGCGGCAGCGTATTGATTAATCAGGACGCTAATGATGCGCAACTGAACATAAATATTGCAAGCGACCTGAGCTTTGTACGATTGGAAAATAGCGAGATAAAGGTTGAATATCGGGGGACCACCCAAGCGAGTGGGAAGCGAGAATTCCCAATCAAATCCTGGATTATCAAAAGCGTCGCGCAAGACCAACTGAATCCGTCAGGCACGTTCCAATATCTCGGCGCCGGTGCGGGCATAGAGCGCATCTTAAGTGCCATGCTGATATACGACGGAGAAGATCGCAAGACGGTAAGAATGACCTGGCAACGGTGGAATTCGGGCGCGCAGGCAGTAGACTCATCGAAAAAGATTATCCGAGACATCTCCATCTTTCCCAATGCGATGCATCTGCAAGTCGATTTTATTGATTTTCAATACGCTATCAATATCGCTGACTTGTTGGAGCCTGGCGGGGTAACAAATGGAACCCACATCGCTCATGGTGGTGACCAGGCGCCGCGCGGCTACATTACGCATAATGAGTCTCCCGGCGTATTTTACAGTCGATACGCACCGGATGGTATAAACGATCCGGCCGATGGCGGGCCTTTGAACTATAACGGGCACTTCATAACTGCGGTGTATAATCCCAATAATGGACGCGGCTTGGGTCGAGTTATGCCGGTTCAAGATACCCACGTCATCAAGTTGTTGCTGAGCCCGTCATCAAGGCGCGGCATCGAGTATCAAAACTATCCGTTCTTAAATCCTACGCCAGTTTTCACGGGCTATATATATGCGTTTACCGGCGGCTCTACAGAAGCTCTGGATGTTGGCCGCGCTCTGGCGGATGCTCAACTGACCACCGGGATCGAGTGTGGCGAGTCAATCGAGGTTGTGGCAGCGCCCTACACTGGATGGAATTTCACCGGCTGGAGCGGAGACGCCGGCGGTGCAAATAATCCGCTAACGTTCACGCCCCTGGTTGATTCGACGATCATTGGAAACTTTAGTTTCAAACCGGGCCTCTATACAGAAGACTTCAATGGCTTTGGCGCAGATGAAAACCCGACCGCGTGGTCAGATACGGCCGCAAATAGCAGTTTGCAGTTAGACGATTCTCTGTTTGCTACGGAAGTCGACGCCGACGGGACATATTTTGCGACGAATTCAACGGCGACTAATATTCACTCTCATCTTTCCACGGATTTTGGTAGCGACTATCAATACACGGGGAGGATGAGAATCACCAGTTCAAATGGTGGTGTCGGCGTCACGTTTCACAGTCAGTACCCTAATTCAATGTCGTACTACAGACTCCGGCGCTTCTTGTCAGAGCCGTTCCACCTCACTGCTGATGGCGGCGCCACAATAACCAGCGGAACCAAGACCACGAATGTCATACCCTCCCCGAATGTCTGGTATCGATTCCTGATTCGTGTCGAAGACACGGGCACTCAAACTGAAATTCGGGCGAACGTGTGGCCCGACGGTGACCCGGAGCCCACTGGTTGGCAAATTGACGCTGTCGACGCTAGCTCCGGACGCTTTACCAGCGGTACCATTGGAGTGTGGTCTTTCACCAGCGGCGCAAAGCATTTTGACGAGTTGGCTGTTCACAGCCTGCAAGCAACTGCACCCAGCGTCCCAGTCAACATCTCCGTATCCGGGAACGGGGCGGTGCAGAAATCTCCGGATCTGCCACTGTATGTAGAAGGGGCGAGCGTTCAATTGGATGCATTCGCCGACCCCGGGTGGCGCTTCACGAGTTGGTCGGGAGATCTGGCTTCCACTGATGACCCCCTTACGGTGATTGCCAACCCACCATCGGTCAATGTCACGGCGAATTTCGAGTTGACCACGCAACATCCGATCAGCTTGACGGTCTTCGGTCAGGGTTCGGTTGCCTTGATTCCTGATATGGCCCTGTATGATTTAGGTACCATGGTGACCGCAACTGCAACGGCGGATCCAGGATGGGTATTTGACGGCTGGACGGATGACATAACGAGTTTAGACAATCCACTCGATATTGTCGTTTCGGGCGATCTTAATTTGGCCGCGACATTTGTGGAGTTCAACGGTGTAGTTGAGGATTTCGAATCGTATGCGGCGGGGCAGAATCCAATTGGGTGGTTTGATACGGGCGCTGGGAACTCGCTGGCAGAAAGCGCTGGCCTTTTTGCAGTTGGCAGTGATGGAGGCAATGAGTATCTCAATACTAATTCCACTGCTACGAATATCCATTCCCATTTAACGAGCCTCGCTCCACCACCAGAGGGGTATAGATATTCGGGGCGGATGAGAATGTCGGATAGTGATGGCGGTATCGGCATCACGTTCTTTAGTCAGTTTCCAAGTGCCGTGGGCTACTATCGATTGCGTCGGTATTTCTCCAATACGTTCCACATTAGCCCGGTGGGCACGGTAATTTCTGGAGGCGTTGTCGACACCGGCGTCGTTCCGCTGGCAAATCAATGGTATCGCTTCATCGTGGAGGTCGAAGACGCGGGATCACAGACCAACATTCAAGCCAAGGTGTGGCCCGATGGTGGCACGATGCCGACCGGTTGGCAGGTAGATGCCTTTGATAATAGCCCCGGTCGATTCACGTCGGGGGCCGTCGGCGTCTGGTCGTTCCATGATGGCAGCAAGTCCTTCGACGACATTACGATTGAGCCGCTAGGGCCGCCGCCTACGGATTTCGAACTCGATGTGTCGATCGTCGGATCTGGGTCGGTCGTAAAAGACCCGGATCTGCTCCAATACACGCTTAACGATGTAGTCGAATTGTCGGCTACGCCGACCGCGGGCTGGCAGTTTAGTGGCTGGTCTGGCGACATCGGGAGCTCCGATAATCCTCTTATTGTCGTAATGACTGCTGATAGGAACCTCACCGCGACATTCTTCGATCCGGCCGCCGAGTACGTGGAGAATTTCGAGAGCTATAATTCAGGCGACGATCCAGCGGACTGGCAAGATACCGCCAGTGGCAACAGCCTGTCAGTAGCTGATGGCTATGATGTGGTTGATCAGGGCGGGGCGAATAAAGCATTTCGCACCACCTCGACCGAGACCAACATACATTCGCACTATACGGGAATATTACCGAATCCGACGGGCTACGAGTACACAGGCCGAATGCGAATTACGTCAGCGCAGGGTGGCATAGGCATCACATTCTTTAGTCAATTCGGGGGCAACGCCGCCTATTACCGGTTGCGCCGATACTTCTCGAATTCGTTTACGATTAGTCCGTTAGGGACCAGCGTGACAGGAGACGTGGATACAGGGGTCATCCCAGCGCCGAATCAGTGGTACAAATTCAAGGTACAGGTGCAGGATGTCGGCAGCCAAACTGAGATTCGTGCGAAGATCTGGCCAGAGTTGGATACTGAGCCGGCGGCTTGGCAGGCGGATTGTGTTGATGCCTCAGGCTCGAGATTGACCTCCGGCACGGTGGGGGTCTGGTCATTCCACAACGGCGAGAAATTGTGGGACGATCTCAGGGTCATCCCACTGCCATAAAATTAGGTGCGTGTAGCGGTACACAGCTGGCGGTGAGTTCTCTGGCCGGATCGTGACGCTGGTTTGCTCTTTGGCTCTCCGTGAGTACCCGAGATGGGAGTCTCGCGGAACCTAGCAACTGGACATTGCTAACGGACCGACTTTGGGGGGATCGTTGCCTTCGCCGACAACGGCGTAGTATCCAAATACTCAGCCGAACCTGAATCCTTGGAATTCTAGCCCACTCACCGTCACGTCGATAGCTGTTGATCGGTCCTCGATTTGGCTACGATCCGCTGATGGCAACGGCGCTCCATCCATGGCAGATCCTCGTGGCCGCCATGGCCGGTTGGATCACACGCCAACAGGATGCGGTCATCGACTATCTCCGCGAAGAGAACCGCGTCAACAAGCAACAACTCGGTCGTAGGCGACTTCGATTGACCGACAATCAACGGCGACGCCTTGCGGTGCGCGGCAAAGCAATCGGACGACGGGCGCTTACCGAGGTCGCGTCGCTCGTCACTCCCGACACCATCCTTCGCTGGCACCGGCAGCTTGTCGCCCAGAAGTGGACCCATACGCGCCGATCTCCCGGGCGGCCCCGGGTCATGGAGATCATCGCCGACCTGGTCGTCCGCATGGCCAACGAGAATCCTCGCTGGGGGTACACGCGCATTCAAGGCGCACTCCAGAACGTTGGTCATCGGGTCGGACGCACCACGATCAGTAACATCTTTAAAGAGAACGGAATCGATCCCGCTCCGGAGCGCGGCAAACGGACGACGTGGAGTCAATTTCTCAAGGCCCACTGGAACGTGCTTGCCTCTGCCGACTTCTTTACCGTCGAGGTCTGGGGACCACGAGGACTCGTCACCTTCTATGTGTTCTTCGTGATCGAGCTCGCGACACGTCGCGTCGACATCGCTGGAATCACGCCCGGTCCAGCTGAGCCGTGGATGATGCAGATCGGACGGAACCTCACCGATCCGCTCGACGGATGTCTCACCGAGAAGACGTCAACGAAGTGGCGTGTCCCCGCATGCATTGACCGTCGTGCACATGACACGATCCCCGAACACTGGATCATGTTTCGTGGATCACGTCAGATGTGCTCGAGTGCCCGGCATGCCAGGGACCCATGCGCGTGCTTCTAGAGCAAGCTTTTCTACAGGCCTTGCCCCGGCCCCCGGATCGGCGTACAACGGAGGCAGCGCCATCGCACGGAGCAGCATCATGAATCGAATCCCCCGCCTGGGCTGGGTTCTCATCCTCTTGGCAAGCTTCGCTGTCGCCGGTGCCGGATCGCCGGTCACGATTCAGATCGACGGCAATCTCGCCGATGGCGGCGACTGCCCGTTGGTCGGCGTCTGGGACCCGACCTTCTCACGCTGCCTGATCGACAGTCTGGTTCTGAATTCCGGAGACGTGTTTCAAACCATCGACGCCGGACTACAGCTGAACCATTTCGAGAATCACGGCGGCAGCCTCCAGACCGATGGCACCGTGAATGTGGATGGGACGTTCCTTAACGAGGGGATGATCACCATCGACGCCGGTACGCAGTTCGTCATCTGGGGTGCGATCGGTTCCCTCGAGGAAAACCACGGACGGATTGAGATCAACGGAGCCTTCCACGCATTCAACACGTTCGCGAATGCAGCCGACGGTGTCATCGAACTGTCCAGCACGGGTCAGTTCGGCAACGATGTGTACGGAGGCTTCCATAACTTCGGCACGATTCTCAATGCCGGAAGCTGGACCAACGTCTACGACATGATCAACGAGGTCAGCGGGCGTTTCGTTATCCAGGGAAGCGCGGGCCTCTGGAACGACGCGCAATCGACCCTCATCAATCACGGTCGTCTGGACCACATCGGCACGGGATGGATCGGCGGAGTCGCCTGGACGTTTGACAACCGTGGCGTCTTCAACAACCACGGGGCTCTGGGCACCTGTGACAGCGACACCCAATTACCGATGTTCAATTCGGGGACCGTCAACAACTTCAACGACATCGCCATCTGCTCTGCCTGGAATAACAGCGGTGTGATTAACAATGCGGGAATGATCCGGGACTCCACCAGCATACCCGGCGGCAATATCGTCAACGGCGGTAGCCTCTATAACTGCGGATCGGTCACGGCGCCGCTGACGGGGAACCCGTTGATCATCGCCGACGACACCGACACCGACGGCTACTGCGACCCACGGGACTGCGCCCCTGCCGATGCCTCGGCCTGGGCGACCACAGACGGCGCCCGCGATCTGCGTCTTGAGCCCGACGCGGTACTGGCCGGCGTCACGAACCTGCAGTGGGCCGCACCGATGTTCCCCGGGAGCAGCGGTCTGGTCTACGACCTGCTGTCGTCGGCGGGAGCGACTGACTTCGACCTGTCGGCAACTTGCATCGAGAGCGACGATGGCGCGGATCTCTCGGCCAGCGACAGCATCGCGCTGCCCACCGGCGAGATCCGTTACTACCTGGTGCGCGCGCAGAATGTCTGCGGCGATTCCCTCGGCGCTCGCTCCGACGGAACGCCCCGAATCGGGATCGGCTGCGACTAACACCCGCCGGGTCGTCAGCCCAGCGCCAGCCCCCAGGCAACTACAATGAGTCCGGCGGTCAGACCCAGCGCAACCGATTGCACCAGGGGACGCTCTAGCTGGTTCCGAGGCACGAAACCGCACGCCACCCCGATCATGAGTCCTGATATCAGCCCCGTCACGTGCGCCAGAACATCGGTTCGCTCCCCACCGATGCCGGTCCACGCCAGCAACAGCGCACCGGCGACGAGCGGCCCCAACTTCCACGCACCTACTCTGCGGTGCCGGGAATGAACGAGGGCGAGAGCAACGAGTAGACCGAGAGCGGCGAAGACCGCAGTTGAAGCGCCGATCGACGAATGAGTCGCAGGCTGCAAGAACGCGTTTGCGACGTTACCGAGAATCCCGCCGACCACGATTGCCAGCCAGGTTACACCCACGCCCAGAGCCTGCGTGGCAAGCAGCCCCAGAATCGATCCGAACAGCAGATTCCCGAGTAAGTGCGACCCATCGATGTGAAGCGTCAGAGCCGTCACAGCTCGCCAGCCCTCACCGGCAAGCATCGACCCCGCCTCTGTTCGACCCCGTTCAAACCAATCTACGCCGAGGGCGTTCCGCTGTGCCAAGAACGCCACGACGACGAGCAACATCGTGTAGGCAAGGACTCCGATCCAACCACCGGACAACGGCGGCTCGATCGACTCCTCTCGGGTCGAAACGGATTCCAGACGGTATTCATCCAATTCGCTAATCGCTCGATCGAGGTTGCACTCCTCCACGAGAAGAACGAATTCCCCCGGTCGGCTGCGAACCTCCGCAGGTATCCCCGCTGCGTCAAGGACCGCCCATAACTCTTGGCTTCGCGCACGATTCCGCGTTTTAAGAAGCACAATGCGATGGGCAGGAGCGTTAACGATTAGGCCTCGGCGTCCATCAACGCCTCGACTTCAACCCGTGTTGATCCGATCCGGCTAACGGAATCACGGTCATCCCGTCCTTCGTCTCGGACAGTCGAACGAGCGCGTTCACCGGAAGATCCAGAAACGTTTGCGTCTCCCCCGTCACCGGCCAGAACACTTCTAGTCGCTCGATCGCCTCCGCAGCCCCGACCCCGATCTCCTGCCGCGTCGGATTCCCACCAAACGTCGCGCCGGTCCCGACGGTTCGATAGATCGATCGCTCCACGCCGGCGTCCTGCACCACGACTCTGAGTCGAGCCCCTAACCCATGCCGATTAGATTGCACGCCACGCAGTTCAATCTTGACCCAGTTGTTCCCGAAACCGGGGTTCTCGTAGACGGCATTGCCGTAGGCATCCCCCGGATAGGCCCCACCCATCTGCTCAAACACATCCTGATCGCCGTCGTGATCGAAATCGACGAACGAGACCCCATGCCCCTTCTGCAGGTTGCCGAAGCCACCGGCGAAGGTCACATCGTCGAACCGAACGCCACCCACGTTGCGATACATCACGTTGGGGGTCAGTCCCTCGTAGTACGGGTAACCGGTACCCAGGTAGAAATCCAGCCAACCGTCGTTATCCAGATCGCCGAAGTTGTGGCCCATCGGCAACGTCGTCCGATACAGCCCGTAGGCCTCGGTCACATCGCTAAACGTTCCGCCGTCACCCAGGAACAACCGTTGTTTCTCGCCGCGATGCTGAAGCCCCATGTACTCCGCCGCAACGAACCCCATCTCCGGTCCGTCACGCTTGCCGCCGTAGGCCGACACGAACAGATCCAGGTTGCCGTCGTTGTTGACGTCAAAGAACCAGGCCGGGAAACTGGAGATCGGCTTGTCGACGCCGAGCTCGACGGCGACATCTTCAAACGTCCCATCGCCAAGGTTGCGATAAAGACGATTGGCGCCGGAGATGTTCGAGACGTACAGATCGGGCGCCCGATCGTTGTTGTAGTCGCCCCAGCTGACCGACTTGGCGTAACGGTCGTTGGTCACGCCCGCCGCGGCGGCCACATCGATAAACGTCCCGTCGCCCTCGTTGCGAAACAGCTGAGACGGCGCGCTGTACCGCTGGTTGGTCTCGTTACCGACGTAGAGATCCAGGTCGCCGTCCAGGTCGAAATCACCCCAGGCCGCCGTCTGGGTGGGATAACTCACGTCCAGCAGGCCGGCCCGTTGGGTCACATCCAGGAACCGACCGTCGCCCTCGTTCCGTAACAACGAGTTGGGGTGGGCACCGGGCTCACGCCACCAGCCGCCACGCAACACAAAGATATCGAGGTCGCCGTCGTTGTCGTAATCGGCGTGGGTCATGTTCAGCCCGCCAAGCAGGCCCGTCAAACCCGCCGCCTCCGTCGCCCCGACGAACGCACCGTTGCCGTCGTTGACCCAGAAGTGCATGCCACCGTAGGTGTCGGAGGTCGAGGTCACCAGATCCAGAAATCCATCCCCCGTGAAGTCATCGACGAGGTTGCCGCCGGCCAGATCGACCGTATCCACCCCTAGCGAGCGCGCGATCTCCTCGAACCGTGGGAACGAAGCGTCCGACTCCAATGCCTCCGCCGGGATCCGCAACTCGGGACTCATGCTCTCCGGATACTCGTTCAGGGTCATGGCGGCGATGGCGAGCAGCCAGCGAGCCTTGGTGTGAAACCAATCGCCGGGCTGACTGAGTGCGATGACACCGCGAAAGGCGTCGGCCGCATGACGAGACGCCGCCGGGTCCACGTGGAGCCCGCCGCCCTTGATGGGGAAGATGCAGCTCTCGCTTGTGTGATGTTGCCGACAGTTGAGACTCTCGGCGCGACGCATCCAGGCGACGCCGAACTCGAAGCGTATCTCCAGCTCATCATCGGTCCCACGGGCCAGCTCCAGCGCCTTCTGCAGGTGCTCGATGGCCTCCAGTTCGTTCCCCAGACGCAGTTCGTGACGGGCCAGCTGCCGACGAACCTGCCGGCGCTCCGTCACATAGCCCTCGGTAGGAGCGGTGGCCAGCAGCTCCCGCAGACGCGGGGCAGCCATCTGCCCCAGGAACGGATTGTCGATGTCCCCCTGGACGGCGACCGCCTCCAGCAGCTCGACCATCGCCGAGTTGTCGGGAGTCCCCTCCTCGGCCGGAAAGACGACGGGACCCAGAGACGGGGTCGGGTCCGCGGAGCAGCCGAACAGACAGGTCCCCAGCAGAAGAACGATGCCCAGATGGGCCCGGGGGCGTCCTGAGAACATGAAAGGCATTATAGACTTCATGAGGAGGTCGCGATTGAGGGGCATGGTCCTATGGTTGTTGCTGGTTTCCGGTCCACTTGTGGCCCAGGAGGACCCCGACCACTGGCTGGATCTCGGGCGGGCCCACTCTGCCGACAAGCAGTGGGACGAGGCTCTCGAGGCCTACCACCGGGTCCTTGAATTGCGACCCGACCACGCCAAGGCGATGAACAACATCGGCAACGTCTATTTCCGGCAGAACCGGTTCGAAGAGGCATCGACCTGGTACACGAAGGCGTTGGCGTTGGAGCCCGACTATCTCAACGCGCTCTACCACGACGGTTGGGTGCTGCGACAACTGAACCGACTGGAAGCGGCGGAAGAGCGGTTCCGCTCGTGCCTGGTCGTGACGCCAAAACGCGATCGGGATCGCAGGACACAACTCGACTGTATGTTCTTCCTCGGCACCCTGCGTTCCCGGCAAGGGGACTACGGGAAGACGGCCCAGTACATGGAACAGGTGCTGAGGGCCTACCCCGCCCATGCGGAGGCCCGCTACTACCTGGGGACCGCCTACCGGCAGCTCGGGCGGATGGACGAGGCGCGGCAGCAGCTGGAACTGCACCACGAACTAAGAGAAAAATCCAGAAACCGGGAGCCGATCGCCAGAGACCCGGCGCCATGAGGATCGGATCGTCGCTACTGCTCGGCCTCCTGACCGTGGCCGGTTGTTCCGTCCCCCAGCCGTCGCCGAGCGGCATGGTGATCGCCGACGACACCCAGGGCCTGGACGTCGTTCAGATCGCCGGCTCCGACAACATCGACTTCATCATCGATTCGTTGGGGACGGGTGCTGCGTGGCTGGACTACGACGGCGATGGGGACTCGGATCTCTACCTGGCCCAGGGTGCGACCCGGGAACAGCCGACCGCCGGACCACCGGACCGGCTGTTACGGAACGATGGCGACCTCCGCTTCGTCGATGTGACCGACCAGGCGGGGCTCGGCGATCGTCGCTGGACCTTTGGAGTGGCCACCGCCGACTTCGACAACGACGGCGACCCCGATATCTACCTGACCAACTGGGGCGCCGACCGGCTCTACCGGAACAACGGCGATGGGAGTTTCAGCGACGTCAGCGCCGAGGTCGGGCTGGGCGACGAGGGCTTCGGCAGCTCGGCGACGTGGAGCGATATCGATCGCGACGGCGACCTGGATCTCTTCGTGACCCGTTACGTCGAGTTCGGCTTCGAGCGCTACCCCGGTCGCGGCGAACGGCTGTCCGGCGATCGAGACCCCTGCGTCTGGAAGAACCTCGAGGTGTTCTGTGGGCCGCGAAACCTGCAGGCCTCGCCGGACCGACTCTACCGACAGGATGTCGATGAGGAAGGGCGTCGCACGTTCGTCGAGATCGGCCGGGAAGCCGGTATCGCGGACGACGCCTGGTACGGTCTCGCAGCGCACTTCTTCGACGCCGACAACGATGGCGACGACGACCTCTACGTCGCCAACGACTCGGTCCAGAACAGCCTGTTCGTCAACGACGGTCACGGGAAGTTCAGCGATCAATCGGTTCTGGCCGGCCTGGCTTACAACGAACAGGGCATGGAGCAGGCCGGGATGGGTGTCGCCAGCGCCGACGAGGACCACGACGGCGACCTGGATCTGGCGGTCAGCAACTTCTCTCACGATCATCACACCCTCTACCGGTCGAGCGGTGACGGCTGGTACCTCGATGCCAGCTTCCCCTCGGGACTTGGCACCGCCTCGTTCGAAAACCTGGGTTGGGGGATGCTGTTCGAGGATCTGGATCACGACGGCTGGGAGGATCTCTACGTGGCCCACGGTCATGTCTATCCCCAGGTCGATACGGTCTCCCTGGGAACGACGTTCCGCCAGGCCGACGGGCTGTTTCGCAACGACGGTCAGGGCGGTTACGTGAGGCTTGGACCGGACGACGGTTCCGCGCTGGCCCGCGTCGCCTCCAGTCGCTGCGTGTTGCCCGACGACATCGACGGCGACGGCGACCTCGATCTGCTGGTGACCCAACACAACGACGTCCCGACGCTGATCCGCAACGACCTGGCTCGTGGACACTGGCTACAGGTGGCGGTGCGGGGAAGCCGCTCCCCGAGAGACGGGATCGGCTCTCGGGTCGAGGTTCAGCTTGCCGGCGAGGCTCACCCCAGGGTGCGTTGGATCCGACGGGATGCGTCGTACCTGAGTTCCCGACGACCGGTGGCTCACTTCGGTCTTGGGGAACACGACGCGATCGAGCGGCTGTCGGTCTACTGGACCTCGGGTTCCGTCACGACCCTCGACGGACCGGAGGTCGATCGACGGCTGCTGGTCGCAGAGGATACGGGAGAGGTCGAAAGCAACTCTCCGTAGAGATCGTCCAGGTCTCTCACCATCTGACCGATCTCGAACTTCCGACCCAGCCCCTCGGTGGCGCCCTGGACCAGCGAGGATGCCAACGTCGGGTCTCCCGCCAATCGCAGGATCGCATCGGCCGCGGCAACGGGCTCTGCCTTCGGGACCAGCAGCCCCGTCTTCCCATCGTCAACGACTTCCGGCGTGCCGTCGACGGCGGTGGCGACCACGGGGACGCCTGCCGCCATCGCCTGTAGCACGGCGCGCGGGAGTCCCTCGAACAACGACGTCAGGACGAACAGGTCCAGGCCATGCAACAGTTCGACCACGTCGTCGCGCCAACCCAGGAGTTGCACGACATCCTGAAGCCGATGCCGCGCGATGGCCGCTTCCACCCGGGGTCGGAGCTCGCCGTCGCCGGCGATCACGAAGCGTAACCGGGAGTCCGTCGCGTGGGCGCGGGCGGCGGCCGCGACGAAGTCCAGCGGGGCCTTCTGGGGCTTGAGACAGGCGATGGTCCCGACGACGATCGTCTCGTCGTCGTAGCCCAACGCCCGACGGGTCTCCTGCCGGGAGACCTGCGGACGACGGAACTGCTCGATATCGATCCCGCTGTGGATCACCCGGTACTGTTCCGGGCGACCGATCCCGCGCAGCAGACCGTCCTCACGATTCTGCGCGGAGACGACGACCATGCGGTCGGTCCAGCGCGCGGCGATCCGTTCCAGTTGGACGTACAACTGCCGCCTGGCCAGGGACTGGGTGTCGTTGAAACTCCAGCCGTGGACCGTATGAACGATCGCCTTGACTCCGGCCCGTCGCGCGGCCAGACGCCCGAGGATCCCGGCCTTCGAGGAGTGGGTGTGCACCAGTTCGATCTGGTTGTCCCGGAAGAAACGGGTCAATTCCCTGACGGCCCGAAGATCGTCCAGCGGCGCGATCGGGTGACGGAGGGTCTCCATCAACCGGACGGTGGCGTCGTCGATCCGCGTCGCCTCGTCATCGAGGATCCCTCCGGCTCCCGCCAGAAGCGAAACATCGAAACGACGACGATCATGATGGGCCGTGCAATAGAGCGTGTTCTGCTGCGCGCCACCCAGCTCGAGCCGGGTGATGACATGGGCCACGGCATGACGACTCATGCGAACGTCTCCAGGAAGATCGACAACGAGATCAACATGAAGAGCGGTAGACCGTAGTCCCCTTCCTCGTCGACGTGGCGCTTCACCATCTGCCGCACGCCGTCGCGCTTGAGGCCCACGAGGTCAAGGAGTCCATCGTTGTGATCCAGGCTCTCCAGACGGGATCGCAGCGGGCCACGCAACCAGGGACCCAGCGGCAGGTCGAAACCTCGCTTCTTGCCACCCAGAAGATCCTCGGGGAGACGATCGGCGAAGGCCTGACGGAGAATCCACTTCCCGACCCCCTTCCGCAGCTTCATGTCGCTCGGGAGCCGACCGGCAAACTCGACGATCCGATGGTCGAGAAACGGCACGCGCGCCTCCAGCGAACAGGCCATGGTTGCCAGGTCGACCTTGGCCAGCAGGTTGTGGGGAAGCCACTCGTGCTGGTCTGCCCGTAGCTGCCCCTCAAGTTCGCTTCGCTCCGGGTCCGCCAGGTAGGGTCGGAACATCCCGAGCGCCCGGTCGCGCCAGCGAGCGACATGCTCGCCTGTAAATAGTTCGGAAGACCCCTCGGGACCGACGGTGGAGACCCAGCGGAGGTGTCGTTCCTCTGCGGTCTTTCCGGCCAGCGCATCCATCGCCTGTCGACCGCGTCGACCAGCAAGACCGGCTGCGGGACGAAGCATCGTCGGCACACCGACGATGCGCCCAAGCACACCCAGCAGCTTCTGATATCCGTAACGCTTGTAACCCGCGAACAGTTCGTCGGCACCCTCGCCGGTCAGGACGACGGTCACCTCCTTGCTGGCCTGTTCGGCCAGGAAGTGTGTGGGGATCAACGCCGGATCGGCCAGCGGCTCCGCCTGATGCTCGATGCGTTGTTCCAGCCGACGCGCCACATCGTCCGCTGAAAGGACCCATTGCCGATGAACCGTACCGACTCTCGCGGCCGTCTCGCGGGCGCTCGCCGTCTCGTCCAGGTCGCCGGCGTCTTCGAACCCCACCGAGAACGACTTCAGTGGACCCTCGTGGGATGTGGCGGCGAGATCCGCGATGATCGCCGAGTCCAACCCACCGGAGAGGAAGACGCCCACCGGCACATCGGCGATGAGCCGATAGTCGACGGACGATCGCAGCAGGTTTGCCAGTTCGTCGGCGGCCTGTCGCTCGTCGGTCAACGGCTCGCAGGGCCGAGGTCGATACCAACGGGTGACGTTGACCTCACCGTCGACGACATCCAGTCGATGCCCCGGCAACAGTTTGCGGGCCTGTCGATAGATCGTCCGTTCGCCACCGACGTACTGCAGATGAAACCACTCGACCAGCGCCTCACGCTCCAGATCGAACTGAAGCTCTTTTTGTGCGCGAAGCACGGCAAGTTCCGACGCGAAGAACAGGGTCTGGTCCTGAACCGTGTAGTACAGCGGTTTGATGCCGACTCGGTCCCGGGCGAGAAAAGTCTGACCGTTACGGCGGTCCTGGAGACAGATCGCGAACATGCCGTTGAGTCGGTCCAACATCTCCGGACCGGACTCTTCCCACAGATGGACCAGGACCTCGGTGTCGGAGTCGGTCCGGAACTGGTGTCCCGCTTGCTCGAGTTCGACTCGTAGCTGGCGGTAGTTGTAGATCTCGCCGTTGAACAGGACCTGGACGCTTCCGTCCTCGTTTGCGATCGGCTGGCTTCCACCCTCCAGGTCGATGACGGACAGGCGTCGCATGCCGGCGTGAAGGGGGCCGTCGTTCAGTCGCCCCTCGCCGTCGGGGCCACGGTGGGCCATTTGCGACAGCATGGCGTCAACGGTGTAACCGTTTGGGTCTCGGGTGAGAGATCGTGAACCGCAGATGCCGCACATTGCCTCTATACGATAGGGCTGTGCCCCCTGCGATACAAGCTCAGCGATCGCTACGGAGCGACTCGATCAGGGGCATCCTCATCACGCTCCGTGCCGCAAGAAGGGCCGCCGTCAGTCCGACCACGCAGACAACCGCCAGCGTAATCGCCACCTCATCCCACGGCGCCCGCAGATGGGCCAACCGTGGCGAAAGCGCCAGCATGGCCGAACCGGCACCGATGACGATCCCGGTCACAAGAAGGAACGCCGTTTCGAGGGTCACCAGCCGTGCCAGCCGGGATCGTCGGTAGCCACAGGCCCGCATCGTCGCAAGCTCGGATCGACGCTCGACGAGGTTTCGCAGCAAGACGACCGCCAGACCGATGGTTCCGAGAAGCAATCCGAGAGCCCCGAGGAGTTGGAACGTCGAAAGATACGTGTGCTCCACCGCCTGGAACTGCTCCATGGTCTCGACGCTCGTCTTTGCGTCGAAGCCGAAGTCTCCCAGCTCCTGCTCCAGCGATGCAGCCACGGCGGTCGCCTCGTCGAAGGGTGTCTCGATGAGGAAGAAGCGGAACCCGACCTGGTCGGGGAAGTGACGTCGGAAGGCCTCCTCGGAGATCAACACCTGGCTCTGGAGGATCGACTTCTGCAGCATGCCCACGAGCCGGAGTCGGATCGTTCCGCCACGCTGGTCCTCCAATTCCAGTTCGTCGCCAAGACCGAGCTTGAGGATCCACATTGCCGAGTTGATGTCGACGATGGCCGGGATCACGTCCTCGCCGAGATCCTGCTCTAGGAGCGTCCAGGGATTCTCCAGGTCTCCTTCGACCTGGATCTGCTTCTGAAACGTAAACCCGCCCCGTTCGATCATCGATGCCGGAACGCCGAGCACCTGCGGCTTGCCCGGTCGATAGAGGTTCAGACAGCTGGCGTCGTCGCCGGGCAGGCTCCGAAATGCGGTGACGTCCAGATCACCGATCTCCTCGAAGATCGGCACGTCGCTCTCTGCCACAAGCGAGAATCCGCCACTGGCCGAATCTCTGTCTTCCAGTTCGTTTCCGAAGTGGTGTCGACTGGCGGCAACCGTCACGATGACGAAACACGCCGACGCGATCAGGGCGACGCTGAGGACACTACGACCCGGGTTCCAACGACTGTTGCGTGCCGCCATCGCCGCCAGCACATTGCCACGACGCAGACCCCGAGTCCCGCGGGGGTCGGATCGGCACCACAGGTTGAACCCCATGATCCCCGCCACCAGCAGAAGAGCGGCGGCACCGAACGACAGTCCAGCCGACTCGGTGTTGCCACCGACGAACCCCACGGCGATAAGCGCCAGACCGGCCAGCAGCAGGATCCATGTCGCCGCGCGTGCGACTCGGCGACGCTTCGGCGAGGCCGGCGACGGAGTCCCGCCTCCGAGAAGACGAGACGGACTGGCCTTCTTGAGACGCGCGAGGGTCCGCCAGACCGTGAAGAGTGAGACGATGATTGCGATCGCTCCGCCGATCAGGAGGCTTAGCGGCTGGACGTGAAGGAACAGTCGCGAACTGCCGACCGCACCGATCCACAGCGTCCTCAGGGCGACCATCAACAGGCCGGCGTAGCCAACGGCGAGTCCCGAGCCGATGACGATCCCGACGCCGGCAAGGGCGGCCCCTTCCCGCAGGAACATCTTTCGGATATCGGTGTTGGTGAAACCGACGGCGGCACGCAGCCCCACCTCGCGGGATCGCTGTTCCACCCCAAGGCCGAACAGCAACCCGATCAGCAGCGCCGCCGACACGATGAGGAACAGACTGAACGCCAGGAACAGCTGCCCGAAATCGGTGGCCCCCCGTGCGGCGTCCAGTCCGTCCGCTCGGGTATCGCTGAATCGGAACCCCTGTCCGTAGGGATCGAGGGCCGCGCGTAGGTCGTTCGAAAGTGACGCGACCCTGGAAGCCGGCTCGACGCCGTCGGGGATACCGATCAACATCGCGGTGGTCGTCCCGTGGTGAGTCCCCCACAGCCGACGTCCCGTCGCGGCGGAGACGAACGCCTTTGGCGTGGCTCCATGACGGTCCCAGTACGCCTCGTCCTGCGGACGAATCCGGTTCAGTTCGACGGGAAACGGTGGATCCCACGCCGCCATGTCGTCGGCATCCTGGACGCCGGGATAGTCGGGGGTCAAACTGCGTTTGTTGGCCAGTCCCGTGGCCTCGACGATGGCCGCGACCGTGAATCTGGACGTCTCGGTCTCAAGCTCCTCCCGTGGTCCGACGACGAAGTAGTCCATCTCGATCGTATCGCCGACCGCGACACCGAGGTCGTCTGCAGCCCAGCGGCCCAGCAGAACCTCGTCGTCCCCGATATCGGTCACCGGTCCACGTGTCGTCTCGAGCGTCGATCCCGACGGGTCGCGGGTCGTGTCCAGCGCGACCACCATCGAATACGGAACTTCTCGGTCCGCGAAGCGCATGCTGTTGGCCAGATAGCTCTGTACACGAGTCAGCTCTTCCCCGGCAACACCCGCGATGAGTCGTTCTACGTCATCCCTGAACACGAAGTCCCGACTCTCGGCTCGGATCTGCGGCCTCTGGCCCTCGGAATCGATGACGAGACGAACGCCGAGGTCGTCCAGGGTCAACAGCCGGCCGACCTGATCTGCGGGATCGTCGGACGACAGAGCGCCGATGGCCAGAGTGTTGATCCCGTCGCCGACATCCAGGGCTCTCTGGAGGACCTCAAGCTCGACGAACGCGTTGGCCGGGACCTTCTGGCTGGCGACGACCCCGAACCCTCCCAGCCCGTCGTCGGGCACGATCTGACGCACCGTCCCACGCAGGGTCCCGATGAGGTCGCCCGCATCCCGCTCCCCCATCAACGTGTCGCGTCGAACCTCCGTGACTTGCTCGAAACGCAGCAGCACGGCTTCGCCCACTTCGGCCTGTAGTTCGCGAGCGAGGGAACGATTGAGAACCACCGACGGAAATATCTGACCGTCACCGCGGTCGAATTCCAACGAGCCGTTCTCGAACATCTGAGCGAAGGCAGGATCGACCCCGAGGATGGTAACGTTCGATGCCCTCGTTCCACGCTCGCCGTGATTGGCGCTACCGGGCATCAGGATCATCGATGCCGAGGCCGTGGAACCACCGAGGTCGCCGGCCGTGTCTGCGCGGAACATGCGCGTGGACAGCAGCACGTGATGAACGTTGCCCAGTCGCTCCAGAATCATGTCGCGCAGGCTGCCACGCACCGAGTCCCCGACCAGCAGTGCCCCGCTCAAGACCATCGTCGCGACGGCGACGCCCATCACGACCGCCAGGTGGAGTCGCCAGTAGTGGCCTAGAGCTCTAAACACTTGCCGTCACTCAGCTGAAGTTTGCGTGGGAATCGGCCCGCGAGCTCGTCGGAGTGGGTCACGACGATGAGGATCGTGTTCTCCTGACCGTGGAGTTCGAAGAGCAGGTCGGCGACCGAGACGGCGGTCTGCCGATCGAGGCTTCCCGTCGGCTCGTCACAGAGCAACAGCGTCGGAGACTGGATGAGCGCCCGGGCCACCGCGACACGTTGTCGCTCGCCACCCGAAAGCTCCGCGGGTCGGTGGGTCAACCGATGCGCCAGCCCCACGCGATCCAACAACGTGCGCGCTCGATCGGTGTCCGTGTCGTCACCGCCGCCGGCGGCCAGCGTCGGGATCAGCACGTTCTCCAGAACGTTGTACTGCGGCAGAAGATGATGATCCTGGAAGATGAAGCCGACCTGGCGATTGCGGAACTGCGCCAGCGCCGCATCGTCGAGCTTCTGCGCATCCACGCCGTCAAGCGCGATCGTGCCGGCGGTCGGACGGTCGAGGGCACCGATGAGATGGAGCAGCGTACTCTTGCCGGATCCCGAGGGTCCCGTGACCGCCACCATCTGGCCACGGTCCATCTTGAACGTGACCCCGTCAAGCACCCGCACGAGGTTGTCGCCCTCGCCGTAGGACTTCTCCAGGCGATCGACCGTCAAGCCCTTCACGATCCGCCCCCCTCGACCACGAACGTGTCGAGTTGAGCCGCAAGTTTCTCCGGAATCTCCAACGAACGGACGGACTGGTCCGGTAGTAAATGACAGCAGACCGAGGTCATCGACCCTTTGGCCAGGTCCTCCCCGCCTTCTCGAAGGACGAACCCGTAAGTCACGGACTTCGATCCACGGCGAAGAACGGTGACGACGACTTCGAACGTCTGACCGAATCTCAGCGGTCGCAGGTAGTCGCATTGAAAGGAGACCCGGGGCCAGCCGATGTGGCATCCGTCGATCACACAGTTCACCGACCATCCCAACGATTCCAGGAAGCAATGCTCGGCCGTCTCCATGAAGATCGGATAGCGTGAAAAGTGGACGATCCCGCCCATGTCGGTATCGACGAACTCGACCCGTCGCTGCATCACGAATTCAGCCATTCTGAGAACTCTCCTTCGGGCGACCGCCTGCGAGGAATCGGCGGTAGACCTTCATCGTATTATCCGCCATGGTGGATGCGTCCCGCCGGGCGTGGACTACTTGCCGTCCATGTTCGCCTAATCGGCGACGATGATCGGGGTGGGTTCGAAGGGTATCCAGCGCCTGCGTCAGGCCTTCGGTGTCTCCGGGCTTGAAGAGCAGCCCACCATCGGTCTCTTGTACCAATTCCGGAAACGTGCCGTGTTCCGGGACGACCACCGGAGTCCCGACGGCAAGCGCTTCGATCACCGACAGCCCCTTGGGCTCACGAAACGTCGTCGGTAGGGTCATGACATCGAGCCCCTGCAAGAAAGCGATCTTGCCCGGTCGATCGACCTCGCCCAGATACTCGAACGAATCCGTCAGCCCCCACTGGGCGACACTGGCGAGAAGTGCGTCGCGATAGGCGTGGTCTCGTGGGCCACAATACCCCGCCATTCTCATGCGGATATTGGATCGACCCGCGCGGTCGCAGAGCCTACGAAAAGCCTCGATCGCCAGGTGGGGGCCCTTTTCCGGGCAGATCCTTGCCAGGAAGCCCATGACGAACGGGTCGCCTGCCGACTGCCGATCCACGGCGTCGAACCCGTCGAGATTGATGCCGAGGTCGACCTGATGAACGATGCTCCGGTCCACACCCAGGTAGTCGCTCATGAAATCAACGTAGTAGTCGCTGGTCGCCACGAAGCCGTCCACATCCTGCGCCCGCTCTCTGAGCGCCGCACGCACATCGGACCGCTGGGGGTCGGGAAGTTCGTCCAGGAAGATCTCCTCGCCCTGAACGGAACAGAGGACCGGACAACCGACCTCCCGCTTGATCTCTCGTGCGAAGCCGAGAAACATCGAGTTGGTCAGATGGACCAGATCGGGTCGGTAGTCCTCTTTCAGGAACTGCACCAGCTTCGCCAGCTCCTTACTCTGCCGCCCATCTTCGCCGAGCAAGACGGAAAGGGTGAGGTCGCCGAGGTCCTTGGCGTCGACGCTACTCCCCCGACCGGAAACCCAGTTGAGGAGCGGTTTCGCGTCCAGAAGCGAGTCGACGAAGCGTGGTGTGTGACGGAAGATCGACGACTTCTGCTCCAGGAAGACGTTGACCGCGCCGTAGAACACACGATCGATGCTGACGTCCACCTCGTCGGTACGAATCGGCGTATAGGTCGGAATGAGCGCGACATCCTGCCCCGCATCGATCAGGGCCTTTGCCAGGGTGTTGTCATGCAGACAACTCCCGCAGTACATGCCGGCGGCACCGGCGGTGACGTAGGCGATCTTCAAGGTCCCACTCGTTTCGGAAAGAACAACTCGAGGCGGTCGTCCGCGGGTGCCTTCGTCATCGTCGAAACCACGACGAGCGTCAGAGCGCAGGCCACGACGATGACCGCCACCGGCATGACACCACTATTGCCCACCGTGTATCCGGGTACGTTCAGACCACGGTAGAAGAAGAACGACCACAGGGCCGCCACGACCACGACCGCAGCAAGCGCACCCTGACGGGTACAGCGACGCCAGTAGACTGCGGCGACGACAAGCGGGAATAGGCCGGCAAACCCCGTAAAGCACCAGACACCAAGCTTGAAGATGCTGGGGCTGACGATCTGCGAGAGTACGAAGGCCACGACGAGCAGCCCGCTGACGAACAGACGACCGAACAGGACCTGCTTGCGCTCGTCCATCCGCTCGCCGAACCCGTAGAAGCGAACGATGTCGTGCGTGAACATCGTGCCCAGGGACAGGACCTGGGAGTCCAACGACGACATGATCGCCGCAAACACCCCCGCACCGAGGAGCCCGGCCAGCAGCTCGGGCGCGTGTCCGTCGATCATCTTGACGAGAATCGAATTGGATGCCGGCCCCACCAGTCCCGGTTGATCGACCGCGCCCGCCACCCCCAGCAAGACACTGGGCAGCCAGACGATGGCGATACAGATCGGATAGGCGACCATCGAGAGTCGAAATGAGCTTGCGCGTCGAGCCGTCAACCAGTGCATGAAAATGTGAGGGAACATCCCCACCGAGAGCGGGATGAAGGCATAGGTCGCCATCTTGACCGGCGAGATCGCGTCGCCACGGATCAACAAACGAGGGGCCTCGGCCTGAAGCCGACGCATGACCTCGTCGAGTCCGCCCAGCTGGCCGGTGATGTAGATGAACGTGACGGCACCGAGCACCATGAAGACGAGGGTCTGAAACGTGTTGGCCCATGCGGTGCCACGCAGGCCTCCACTGGTCACGTAGCCCATCACCACGACACAGACCAGAAGACTCCCCAACCATTTGGGGATACTGCCTCCCGTGATCTGCTCCATGGCCAGCCCACCGCCAAGAACGCCGATCAACAGGTACGGAATCAGGAGCGCGGTAAGAACGCAGAACAACAGGAGTCCAAGTCCCGGAGAGTCCCAGCGTCGCCGGAAGTACTCGACCTGTGTCGTGAATCGTCCGCGTTTGCCCACGGACCACAACCGAACACCGACGAAATAGAACACGACGGGGACGACGATAGCGGACGAGCTGGCCATCAACGAGAAGACGCCGATGCCGCTCCGGTAGGCCTCGCCGGATGCTCCCAACAACGAGAACGCCGTCATGTGAGTGCCGAACAGGGACATCAGCAACATGAACGGGCCGATGGTGCGTGTGGCCAGGAAGAAGTCCTCGCCCGTACCGCGGGACAGCCGTCGACTCAACAACCCGAGCGAGAGAACCGCGGCCAGGTACCCCAGGAGTACGGCGACGGTCACGGCGACTCCCCGGCTTCATCTTCTGCGAGTTCCGCGAGGTCGACATCGGGCCACGCATGACGCACCAGAAGCGCCATGACGACGGAAACGGCCAGACAGAAAAGCGCGTGATACAGGAGTCCGATCGGTAGGCCCAGAACGAGATCCGGGCGATCCCACCACCACAGGTCGTGACGCAGAACAAATAGTAGGAACAGGACAAGGAACAGTAACGCTCGCATCGTGACAATTCCTCAGGTAGACGAGGGGGTCCCGTCGAGTGTGCGCTGCTCGGGTAGTGTACAGAATCGTCCAAGAGCTTCAAACAGATGATCCGTGGGGCGACGAAACACGTTGCCGACCAGAAGGTCGACCAACGGTTCTCGACACTCGGGGTGCTGCTTGAGGAACGACGGGATGTGGAAGTCCTTGTCGTAGTAGGCATAGACCAGTTTCCGCATCTTCTCCATGCCGTCGAGAAACGTAGCGCCGTGCCGTCCGAGGGAGTTCCCACTCAGATCGCCGCTCTCGAGTGATTCGTGGATCGAGTCTGCCGCCATCTCAGCGCCCTTGAAGGCCAGGAACACACCGGTGGAGTAGATCGGATCCAGGAACCCGAAAGCATCCCCCGCCAGAACCCAGCCGTCGCCTGCAATCCGGCTCGAGACATAGGAGAAGTCACGCAACACCTTGACGTCATCCATCTGGGTTGCACTCGCGATTCGCTCCTGCAGTCCCGGACACGCGTCCCGCTCCGCATCGAAGATCTCCTGCGGACTCCCCTTTCGGTTACTCACCAGGCGGTCAATCGGGCCGACGACACCAACGCTGACAATGTTGTCGGGCAACGGGATGTACCAGAACCACGAGTAGTTGTCGGTGGTCTGCAGGATGACCGTTGCACCCTCATCGCGCCCTTCTCCGCGTTGAGCGCCCTTGAAGCGAGTGAATACCGCGGCATGACGCAACTTGGAATCGTATCGACGGAGACCGAACTTCCGCGCCAACATGGAGCTCTGGCCGGAGGCATCGACGACGACTTTCGAATGAATCTTCTCTCGCCGCCCGTCACCGAACTCCACGTCAACACCGATCACCGTGTCGCCATCGAACAAGATCTCCTTGACGTTGGCTTTCTGATGCACATCGACGCCACAGTCGGCTGCGTGATCAAGAAGTAGCTTGTCGAACTTGGCGCGCTCGACCTGCCACGTCTGCGAGCTGGGGTGATCATCGAATTCTGCGAAGTAAAACGGCGCCGCGCCACGACCCGCGCCGTTAAAGAACTGAACGCTGTGTTTCTCCTGAAACATATCGCAGTGCAGTTTGTCCTGTATACCAAGGCGATCGAGGGTCCAGTACGTGGCGGGCATCAGCGACTCGCCGATGCGAAAGCGCGGGAACGTATCGCGCTCGAGCAGCATGACATCGTGACCGTGCTTGGCCGTTAACGTCGCCGCGGTGCTGCCGGCCGGGCCCGCACCGATGACGATGACATCTCTCTGCATATCAGGTGTACCGCGCATTCTGAAAACGCTCGTCGTAGAAATTTGGAAGAAGCAAGTCGACTTTCAGCAAGCCCTCGCGACTGAGGGTCACGACCCCGTCTGCGATCTTGAGCAGGCCCTTCTGCTCCAGATCCCGGAGGGGTGTCGCGAATCGCTCGAGAGGATCCTGGCCGAACTTCTTCTTGAAGTAGGCGGTCTCCAGGTGGCCCAACTTCATCTGCAGGATCCACTCACGCGTGAAGCGTTCGTCATCATTGGTGACGTAGGTTCTCGAGATCGGTAACGCCCCCCCCTCGACGGCATCGAGATAAGGCGTCCAGGCGGCCTGATTCTGATAGTGAACCCCCGACAGATGTCCAAACGACGAGACACCCAGGCTTATCAGGTCGTCTCCGTGCCACAGCGCGTCGCGGTAGAGGAAACCGGCGGAACGATCGCTCTTGACCATGGTGTAGGCGCTGGAGATCTGGTAGCCGGCCGCGGCCAACTGCTCGAACGCGTAGTCGTGCCACTCGCGCTTGGTCTCCCAGTTGGCGATCGGTGTCGGTGCGCCGTCAAGGATGGTCTTCGAGTAGACGGTGTTGTAAGGCAACTCCATCTGATAGACCGTGACGCTGTCCGGAGACATCTCGATCGCCTTGGCGACGGAGACACGCCACGTCTCCCAGGTCTCGCCCACCATCCCTGCGATCAGGTCGATATTCAGCTGTGGGAAATCGAGGGCCCGGATCCACGGCAAGACCTTATAGATCTCCTTCGTCACGTGAGCCCGGCCATTCTCCTCAAGGATCCGATCGTCGAAATTCTCCACGCCGAGGCTAAGACGGGTCACCCCGACGTCCCGGATGGTCTCCAGTTTCTGCTGGGTCAGCGTCCCGGGCTCGCATTCGAAGGCGAACTCTTCGACCTCCGACCAGTCGAATCGACGCCTCAGCCCTTCGGTGAGTTGACGGAGATGCTTGCTGCTGATGAAGGATGGAGTGCCACCGCCGAAGTAGACCAGCTTCGGGCGGCGCCCCTGAACCGCCGGCTGATCGGCCAGCATGGCCGCCTCGCGTTCAACGGCCGATAGGTATCGCTCGATCTCCGAGGCGTTCTTGTCGGTGAAGACGCGGAAGTAGCAGAACTTGCAGCGCTTCCGACAGAACGGGATATGGATGTACAGCCCCAACTGTGCATCGGGAGCGGGGGCACGATCGAGGACATCCTGGATCGTCGTGTCGGCCTCCGCGGACCAGAATGAATACGGCGGGTAGTTCGAAACGAAGACACTTCCGACTTCGGTGGTCTTCGCTTCTTTCCCGACGGATGTGGCGGGTTCCTGGTTTGCCATGGGTGGGGTCTATTCCTTCTTCCCGAATGCGTAGAGTTGACCGTCGGCAGTTCCGATGACCAGGCGCCCCTGGGCGATCGCCGGAGAGGCAACGAACGGCGAGCCGCTGTCGAAACTCCAGCGCTTACTGCCGTCCGCCAGATTGAGAGCCACAAGCTCACCGGTCATCAGCCCGACGTAGACAGCGCTCCCCACCAGGACCGGCGAGGAATCGATCTTCGACCGCGATGCCAGGCTCCACGTCTCCTTGCCGGAGCTTCGATCGATCGCGTGGAGGCTCTTGTCCCGTCCGCCGATCACGACCAGTTTCTCGCTGACAACCGCCGACGAGAGGTACGGAAACTGCCGGTCGGGGTTCTCGTAGCGCCACGCTGGACCATCGGCAGTCAGATCGACCGCGAGCACCTGGTTCTCGAAGGTGCCGAAGTACGCGATACCGTCCGCCACGGCGGGACTCGCTCCGACGTAGGCGCCGACTTCGATGACCCGCTGCTCCTCGCCGGTGTCGGCATCGATCAACCGCAGGAACCCGTCGCAACCGGCGATGATGATGCGACCGTCGACGATGGCCGGCGCGCCATAGATAAATCCGTCGGTCTCGACCTTGAAGCGTAGCTTCCCGGTTTCCGCTTCCAGGCTGTAGACGGATTGATCGTGAGACCCGAAGACGACACTCTTGCCGTGAACGTTCGCGGACGAGATGATCTCGGCTTCGGTCGCGAAGCTCCACAGCTCCTTGCCCGTTGCGGCATCGAGAGCGTGGAAGATACCGTCACCGTCTCCAAACATGACCCGGCCGCCGACGACCGTTGGCGAAGACTTGATCTCGAACCCGGCCTGAAATTTCCATCGCAATTTGCCGTCATCGAGACCGACCGCATAGAGCACGCCGTCCAGCCCACCGACGTAGACGATCCCATCGACGATTGCGGCCGTTGACTCGATCCCCTCCTCGATGGTGAACGCCCAGAGCGGTGTCATCTTCTCCGGTAGTTCGCCTGCCGAGACGCCCGTGGACTGACTGCTTCCGCGGAACATGGGCCAGGCATCGGCCGGGGCCGAGCTGTCCGAGGCACCGACCACGCTCACGAAGAGGAGCGATGCGAGCAGCAATCGAAGCAAGGTCTCAGGCAACCTGTTCATAAAACAGCCTCATCTCAGGTTCGGCCACCGGAACCGGATTGAACGCGGCGGTCCACTGGGCCGCCGCCTGTTGCGCCAAAGAATCGAGGTCAGGGTCTTTAACGCCACATGCGCCGAGTGTCTCGGGCAGGCCTGCCAACCGGCGCCGCTCCTCGACGCGGGCGACGAGGGACGCCCCACCGGAAGGCTCGCATCGCTGAAGACGATCGTAGAGATGACCGACGGTGGCGGAATTGAATCGCATCACTGCGGGCATCATCAGAGAGACGGCCGCGCCGTGCACGATCCCATGGGTCGCCGTCAGCGGGTTGGCGCAGCTATGCGCAGCACCCAGCATCGAGCGCTCGATCGCCGCTCCGGCCAGGAACGCTCCCAGGAGCATCGCACTGCGAGCCACGCGATCGTCGGGATCCTCCAGAACGCGAAGAAGCGCAGGATCGATAAGCGAGAAGGCATCGAACGCGTATTGCTGTGAGCGCTCGTTTCGTCGCGTGCAGACGTAGCTCTCGATCGCGTGCGAGAGGGCGTCCATGCCGGCAGTCGCGATGACGTCGCGTGGTGCCGACCCGGTCAGGAGCGGGTCGAGGATCACGCAGCGAAACGCCGCTTTCGGGTCACCACAGGCCATCTTGATCCCGGTCTCGGCCTCAGAGATCAGGGCATAGGATTGCGCATCGCTCCCCGTCCCCGCTGTCGTGGGCACGCCGATGGACGGCAGCATCGGTTGCGTCGCCATGCCCGAGCCCCAGTAGTCCCGCATCTCGCCACCGTTCGAGATGATGAAGTTGATGCCCTTCGCGCAGTCCATCGCACTTCCACCGCCGACGGCGATCAGGCAATCGGCCTCGTGCCGTTTAGCGGCCTCGACGCCGTCGCGTACATGCTCGGTAGTCGGGTTGGTTGCAAGCCGATCGAAGACATCGACCGCGACTCCTGTTTCGGTCAGGGCCCGGGTCGCCGCACGGATGTGTCCCGCGCCACGAACGCCGGGGTCCGTGACCAGGAGTGACCGCTTCCCGCCGTATCGTGTGCAGAGTGTCCCGAGCTGATCCAGGCCACCTTCGCCGAACGAGACGGCGATCCCGTCGATGAGGGCATCCCAACGCCCGTCGGCAGCCTGGCCGATGGATGCGAGCACGGTCAAGCTGCCGTCGAATCGGAGGATCCACTCACGAACGACCGCTGCTTGTACAGCAACTCGAACAGGTTTCCCTCATGGGGCTGATCCCAGGAGACAACATTGGTCGGAACCGCGGCCAGGTTCAGTCGATCGATATTCCGCGCGACCAGCATCTCTTCACGAAACGCCACGTCGTCCGAGACGACGGACGCCACCAACGTCGAGCCGATTTTCGTGACCATCTCGGCTTGCGGCACCTCCACGACGCTGACGAACGGAAACAGGAGTTCGGCGGATGCCAACGGATGGTCGGGATCGCTACATCGAATCACCGTGGGAAGTACAAAGGTTGACCCACCGACCTCGGCGACCCGGCCGCCACGGCGATAACGCGCCGTGACGTCCTCTGCGCCCGGGATCGCAAGCCGTTGATCGATGAAGTCCGAGATTCGTCTCGCGATGCCGGGGTCCGTGAACGCCGCAAGCTCGGCTTGCGGATCGTCCAGCGCCCTTGCGGGAATCGCGGCAAGTCGTTGCGCAAGCGCATCGGCCAGCGAGTCTCCATGTGCGGGTGTCCAGACGCCCGAAGCGTTGACGCACGAACGTCCCCCATTGGCCGCAATGGAACCCACCATCCAGTCGAGATGATTCTTCCAGTGCTGGGCCTGATCTTCCCCGAAGATGATCTTGCTCCAGCCGGGCCCGTGCAATTGGATCCGCGGATCGCCCTGCCAGGGTCGAAGTGTGGACTCGTCGCCGAATAACATCGAGCGATCGGTTCGCATCAGGATGTCGGTTACGGCACCGTGCCCCGTTGGATAGAAGCTGATCGCCTCGGGTGGCGCACCGGCAGCCAGCAACGCCTGCGTGATTCGCATCGGTGTCCAGGGCTCCTGGCGACCGGGTTTCAAGACCAGCGGAACCTTCAACGCAAACGATGGGATCCAGAGCGAGTGAACACCGGGAGAGTTGCTGGGCAAGATCGCCCCCATGGTGTTGGCCTGGCCGAGGAAGCTGACCGTGCGGCCGTCCTGGACGACGTGACCGCGATCGAGCAGTTCCAGGTCCAGTCCTCGTGTCAGACCCGCGAGGATGCAATCCATGTTGGCCAACACGAAATGGATCTTCTCCATGTTGGCCCGACAGAGCGACCGCGGCAGGCCTGTGGTTGCCGATTGGATCTCGACGAACTGCGCGGGGCTCTGCCCGACGCCATCGATCGGGTCGACCATCACGGTTCCGTCGAGGAATAGTTCGGCCGCCCGTCCGCAGATCGCGACCAGCTCCGCCGATGGAATCTCCTGTAGTGCCCGTCTCCAGTCGGCGGCCTGCAGCAGATCGTGATGGATCAACCCACGGTTGGCCTGACTGACACGAGCCACGGCCTCGCCCGAACGCGAGTCCTTCAGGTCGATCGTATCGAGACTCCGATACGGCTGACCGGCTCGCAATACCGGGACGTGGAGCATCAATACACTCCCACGGTCACGCTCTGCTGCAGAGAGCTCAACAAGCCGAGATCGCGCACACCATCCCAGGGATACTCCTCGCACGGTTCGGCCCGATACCCCTCGTCCCGCTCGGGGAACCGAGGCATGAAGAACTCCTTCGTCAGCGTCGTCAGAAGGACACGACCGCGCTGGTTGTATTCCAACCGCCGGCTCGTGTCATCAGGATCGACGATCTCGAATGTCGCCCTCGGCAACGGCGGGTAGTAGGTGATCGAGTAGTCGTCCCCCTCCCGAAATGGACGAGGTGCCGCGAGACCCATCAACGTGTTGCCGTACGTCGGGATAAAATCGATGCCGGGGACAAGCTCTTCCCGGGCAAAACGATTGAACTGGGCATTCATCTCGGTTCCACCACAAAAGATGCCGGTGATCCCGTAGTTCGCCAGCGAGATCTTCTCGCACAACGCCTCAAGAAGTTTCGGCGTGGTGAACAGGCACTTGATGTTGGGGTGGGCCCTGAGAATCGTCAGCGCCTGATCGACGATGTGATTCTTGTAGGTCTCCATCTCCTGAAATTTCTGGGCACGGATCAACTTGTTGACCCAGCGCGGATCGAGGTCGACGAAGAACGAAATTCCACCCCGATACTGCGCAAGATGTTCGATCGCCAGGCGAAGACGTCGCGGCCCGGTCGGACCCAGCATCAACCAGTCCGAACCCCGGGGGAATGTCTGGTCGGAGAGACGATCCCCGAAGATCTCGTAGTCTCGTTGGAAGTCCTCGATATTGACCCGGGACTTGGGAACACCCGTCGATCCGCCGGTCTCGAAGACGTAGGCCGGTTTGTCTGCCAGACCCTTCGGAACCCAGCGTCGCACCGGGCCACCACGCAGCCACTCGTCCTGAAAGTGACCGAACAGCTTTAGATCGTCGTACCCGTTCACATCCTTTAATGGATCGAAATCGAACTCCCTGGCCTTCTTCAGCCAGAACGGACAACCCGTCGCCGGATCGAAATGCCAACGAACGATCTCTTTCACGTGGGCGTCGAGACCGGCCGTGGCTTCCTCCGGCGATGTGAACGCCTTCGTCATTTCGCTTCCGACTTCTTTGCCGGCGGCGCATCGACGGCGAGGGCCGCCGGGGCTGCCGGCGGGGTCTTGGCGGGGATCCCCCCCTCGATCGCGAACAGTTTCGTCCGACTGGCGACGTAGATCACACCGTCCTTCGCCACCGGAGTCGTGTAGACCGCAGTCCCCATGTTGGTCTCGTGCAAAAGCTCCATCTTGCGACCGGCCTTCAGAACCGCGATATCGCCGTCCTCGTCGCCGATGTAGACCTTGCCGTCCGCCAGGAACGTCGAGCCCCAGATTGCTGCGAACGCGTCGTACGTCCAGATCTCTTTCCCGGTCTTGACGTCGAGGCAGTAGACGAACCCGCTGAGGTCGGCGATGTACATCAGGCCGTCTTGAATCGCCGCAGTGGACATCGTGCGGTGGAAGTCGTCGCCGTGCCGACGCCAGACGACGGCGGTCGATGTCACGTCGCCGGACCCGGTCGCATCGATGGCCCACAGGTTACCCGGCCCCTCACCGTGCTCGGGATCCTGTCCGACGCCGATGAAGACCTTGTCGTCATGGATAACGGCGGTCGAGATCACGTTGTTCCGCGTACCCCGTCCACCCAGTTCCCATTTCGAGTCCTTGGGATTCAGGTCGAACTTCCAGAGCAGCTCGCCATCCTTGGGGTTGAACGAATAGAGCCAGCCGTCGCCACCGGGGAAGATGACCTGCTCGCGTCCCTGGATCTTTCCGTAGGACGGGTTGGACCACGTTCCGTGAAGGACGTTGGTGCCCGGCAGCGCATTCTCCCAGAGCAGTTCGCCGCTGTTCTTGTCGAAGGCAACGAAGCTGGGGCCTTCCGGCGACGGCACATTGATGTGCCCCTCGTCGACACCTTGCCCGGTGATAAAGAACAGCCAGTCTCCCACGAGCAACGGGCTACCCGCCGCCAGGTTGTGGGGAAACATGTCCAGCTCCTCGATCAGGTCGAAGCGCCAGATGACATCTTCGTCCAGTTTGCTCGTGTGCTCTTCGTCGACGAACGGCCCGTCGTTGGCCCCGTCGCGGAAGCCGTCCGTGTCCGCGGCGATGATCTCACCACGGTTGGACAGGTAATAGATACGATCGCCCTCGACCGCCGGCGTCGAGCAGACGCCCTGCAGCGGCCAGTCGTTGACCCGACCGGACGGCAGCTTGGCGTGGGCCGACTGCCAGATGAACTCGCCGGTCTCCGCGTCGAACGCCATGACGTTGCCGCGGTCGCCCTTGATCGCGGGGTTGTAGACCCGTTGATTGTTGGTGCCCACGAAGACGCGACCGTCATAGACCACCGGCCCTGCGTAGGTCTGGGATCCGAGATCCGCAGTCCACTTGATGTTCATGCCCGTCTTCGCGTCCCACTTCGCCGGCAGGTTCTCCTCATCGGAGACCATGTTGCGGTCCGGAGTGTTGGCGTACATCACCGGGGCTTCGTCCTCGGCGTACGCCACTCCCGCAAGAAACATACAGAGCAGTGCGGTTCCAATCAGTTGCTTCGTCATCACTTGTTCACCGTTACCTTGATGTTGTCGTAGTACATATCGGCAGGCGAATAGCCCACCAGCCCCGGGCTACCCGAAAGAATCGGCAACGCATCCTCGGCGGTGATGGTCCATTCCGCCGGCTCGGCCTCGCCACGTTTCCAGACCTTGCCTCGAACGAATGCCGTCCCACCCTCGATCTCAACGCTCAGCTTCATCGAGTACCAGGCATCGAGCTCCCACGGGAAATCAATCTCCTTGGCCATGCGAAGCTCGGCGGCCCAGGAACGGATCTGGAGTTTCTGGTGGGCGCCCTGCAGATCCAGGCTGTACCCGCCATTAACGAGCCCGATGTCGGGCTTGCGGCGTCGATTGGGCTTCCCGAGAATCTCCGCCTCTATCGTGTAGTCCCTGAGTTGCTGAGAACCGAAGAAGATCGTCGTTCGATTCAAACCGCGCTTCCGCGGCATCTTGTGCAGGACCTTCTCGCCCTCGAGATCGGCAATGACGTAGGTCCCCTTCGCGTTGATCCAGCTCGCCGGTGTCGAACCTATTTCGCCATCCTCAAAGCCCATGTTCCACGGCAGCGGAGGAAGTACACGAACCCGGGTCGCGGCCGTCTTGCCGGCCACCGTCGCCGTGATCTTGCCGACTTGAGAGGGGGCGCCGGAGGAAGGACTGAAGCGTCCGTTCTTCAATTTGCCCTCGAGCCCTTCGAGAGCCCACTCGACCGTTCCGGGTTGATCGATGAGGTTGCCGTCCTTATCCACGGCTCGGAGGTTGAGTTCGGTCTTCTGGCCGGGCTCCGTCAGCAGCACGGCCGGAACGATCTGAATCGCCGCGACCTCGGCTCCCTTGGCCGCCCGACCGGCGCCCGTTCGCTGGCGAGAGAACGTCTTCGGCCGTGGCGCATCCGTCTTCCCGAGACAGTAGAGTCCCCACTCAGTTGTGAAGTAGACACGACCGTAGGCGATCGCCGGGGAACCATAGATCTCCGCATACCGTCCGTCCGGTACGGATAGCTTCTCGGTGTCCAGCGTCTCGACACCGTCCTTACCCGGCTTGAGGATGTGGAAGTGCCCGTTGACCTCGGTCACGTACATCTTCCCGTCGGCGAGAACCGCCGATCCTTTTCCGACCGTGCCGATGCTGTGCTCCCAGAGGGGCGCGCCGGTCTTGATGTCAACAGCGTGCATGTTGGCGGAGTTATCGATGACGTAGACGCGGCCGTCGTGAACCGCGGGCGTGCTGAACCCGGCACTAAGCTCATCGATGCGCCAGAGTTCGTTCTTCGTGATGTCACCCTCGCCGCCGGCCTTGAACGCGACCAGGCGACCCATGGTAGGACCGTCGATATTCTCCTCGCTGTGGGAGATGAAAACGACACCGTCATGGATGGCGACCGAGGCGTTGATTCCCCGACGGCTCAGCTGGAAGCCCCAGACCTTCTCGCCGGTCGCAACACGCATCCCGTAGACCCACCCATCCGAGTTGCCGGCGACGATGAGTCGCTCGCCGTCGATTTCGGCCACGACCGGGACGGACTGGGTGTTGAAATCGAATGGCATGTTGCCCGGAGTCGAGATCCAGACCGGCTCTCCGGTCCGCTTGTCGAACGCGTAATACCGATGGCGAAGCGCGGCTAGTTCGCCCCAGCTCTTGCTGATGAAGTTGATGATCAGCAGGTCGCCATCGACGACGGCGGTCTGCGTGCGACCGCCATACCCGGAGTAGCGGCCGTATTCCTCGGCGAGGAAATGTTCCCAGAGGGTGTTGCCGTTACGATCGAACGCGATCAGCTGACCTGCGACGCCGTGGGCATAGATGTTTCCGGTCTCGTCATCGGCGACCAGGCTGGCCCAGCCGACTCGATTGTCCGGCACGGTCGTGTGGTAGACGTTGTGTCGGCGCTCCCAGCGCAGATCGCCCGTGAAGGCGTCGTACGCCGCCACGACCTCCTGTAGCGTCGTGCCGTCCCCCACCCGTCCAATGACGTAGGCGGTGCCATCAAGGACCACCGGCGTCGAACGACCGATAAAATCGGCCTTCCAGGCCAGGTTCTCGCCACCGGGATCCCAGGTGGAAACCAGTCCGTTTTCGGCCGAAACGCCGTTGTAGTTCGGCCCCCGCCAGGTTAGCCATTCACCGGCCATCAGCGGCACGCCGACCGTCACCAGTAAACAGAACACAACGAGCGAAGTTGTCCTTCGTGTCATCTGATTCCCTCTTTATTCGTAGGACTCTCCGAGTCCGCAATGCAGGTTACGCCGCCACCCGGGCTACATGCGATCGCTTGCTGTAAAAAATCGTAAATATAAAGGGAAATAGGAGCAGATTGCGTGTTTCCGCCAGCGACCTAGATTCATCCGTGGGCTACGGGGTCAGACCCGGGCCCGTAGGGGTGACAGACGGAGAGGCAAGGTCGGTGAACGCCATCAAGGGTTCGTCATGGCGGAGGCTTGTCATCGGTGGTGTTCTGCTGCTGGCGGGGATCCTCGTCCCGGGCATTCACGCAGCACCGGTACTGACCTCCATCACGATCGATGGAAACATGTCGGACTGGTCGTCCGTCCTGGCAAACCCCTCCCAGGTGAGCCTCGACGGGCCGGCAGGCACCAATCCCGACCTCGACGCCCCGATACAGAGCACGGGACGGGACCTGTCGGCGTTCGCATGGACCTACGACTCCAGCTACTTCTACATGTACGTGCGTAGGGTCGGAAGCTCGAAGAACCGCCAGGAGTTCTGGTTCTACCTCGATCTTAACGGCGATCAATTGATGCAATCCGGCGAGAAGGTGTTCCATGTCTCGTGGTGGGGCAAGAACCGTAAGACCGTCAGCGAGATCCACAACTACGTGGCAGTCGCCGGTGCGGGCGATCCGCTGGTCGGTGGTGGAGGAATGGCGGACGGCTACACGATGCCGGGATCAATCACCCTCGTGAGCTCGATCGAAACGCTTTACGGCGGAACCAGTTCCGGCATGGAGATGGAGTCCCGAGTCTCATGGAGCACGCTCGGTGTTCCGGCACCGATGCCGTTCTATTTTCACGTTTCGACGTCGAACGGCGCCAACATCCCGACGCAGATCGATGACAACCTCGGTGGGCCAGGGGGAACGATCGGCTCGACCTTTACGCCGGGCGTGATGTTCACCCCCGATCGCTCGACGACCGTTACCTCGGGTGGACAGGTAGTGGTCGCACACGTGTTGACCAATACGGGCTCGGGAACCGATACGTTCGAATTGACCGATGCGGATGTCGGCGACTTCTCACCGTCGTTGATCGACTACTTCAACGATCTCGACGGGGACCAGGTTCTCGATGTGGGAGAGCCGGCGCTGACGGATACGGACGGCGATGGCGTGGTCGACAGCGGCCCTCTGGCTGCGTCGTCAACGATCAATCTCCTGGTACGCGTGACCGTACCTGGAGGCCTCGGAGATGGCGACACCAGCACCACGACTCTCACCGCCACCTCGAATCTCACCCCCGGCACCACGGATAACGTCGACATCACGTTGCTCGTCGCGACCCCGCAGGTCACGTTGGTAAAATCGGTGAACCTGGCGACGGCCGCCCCCGGCGATGCTCTGACCTACACCCTGGATTTCGTGAGCAACGGAACGACAACCGCCTACAACGTCGCGATCGTCGACTCGGTTCCGCCGGAGTGCCAATTCGAAACCGGGACCGCGATGGGAACGGGAACGCTGATCGAATTCAGCCACGACGGCGGAACGACGTTCGATGCCGTGGATAACGCACCGGTTACCCATGTCCGCTGGACCGTGGCGGCCCCGCTGGCTCCCGGAGACACCGGATCGGTCTCCTATCAGGCCCGAGTCCAGTAAAAGGGCCGTCATTGGTGGGGCGCTGACGGCCCCCCCTGCCGAGGCCCATATCGGCGCCGGCCTCGATCACCGAGCTTCGCGACTGACCCGTTCGCCGTTGATGATCGTCCCGATGCAATGCGACGTGTACTCGAACGGGTCGCCGTCGTAGAGCGCCAGATCGCCGTCCTTGCCGATCTCGAGGGAGCCGACACGATCGTCGATTCCCAGCAGCTTCGCCGCCCCGAGGGTGATCGCGTGGAGTGCCCGTTCCACTCCGAGTCCGTGACTTGCGGCGACCGCGGCCTCGAACAAAACGACACGGGTCTTCGGCACATAGCTCTCGTAGCCGCTCTGAAGCGCGATGGGAATCCCTTCCCTATCGAGGACCCCGGCTGTTTCCATGCTGAGATTCTCGGCCTCCCCCGCGGCACGCTTCATCGTGGCATGGACGATGACCGGTATCCCACTCTCACGAATCTCATCGATCAGAAGATACGATTCGCCCGCACCGTCAAGAACGAGGCGAAGATTGAACTCCTCGGCGATCCGCATGGCCGTGAGGATGTCTTGATGACGTTGGACCGTGACGAGGAGCGGGAGCTCACCGGTAAGGACGCGACCGAGCGCCGCAAGCCGTAAGTCAACGTCCGGTGTCTCGCCCTCTTCGGCCGACTCTATCTTGTCGAGATAGTGACGAGCCCGCTGCAATTCTGCGCGCAACATCGCGGCGGCCTTGCTTCGCGTTCCCGGAGGTTTGCCTCCGTCGCGAGTGGCTTGCTCTCCCAGTGTGGCGGCGATCATCGCTGCGGGTTTGACGACGGCTTCGTTGACGGTCGCCCCCGCGGTCTTGACGATCATCGTCTGACCCGAGACGAGACTTCCCGGCCCGTGCCCCGTGTGGAGTGTCGTTACGCCGAAACTTCGGACCCAGTCAACGAGAGTCTCTCGCGAGTTGTACGCGTCGATCGCTCGCAACTCGGGTTGGACCGGTTCGGAGGTCTCCAGTTGATCCTGGTCGGTATCCTGATTGAGGTAGCCGGCAAGACCGACCACGGTGTGGGCATCGATCAGCCCGGGAGTGACGACCGCGGCCTCGATCACCTCGACACCGGCGGGAACGGGGGTCGTAGCCGAAGGCCCCACGGCGACGATCTTCCCGTCACGGACAACGACGACGCCATCCTCGATGACCGGCCCGTTCGCTGTATGAAGCCGACCCGCGCGGACCGCGACGTCCCCTGCCATGACCATTGCCGAGCAGACGAGCGTCGCAATGACGACGATGACGCGATGCAACATCACTCCTCCTCCATCCGCTGACAACAGCCGCCGACAGCACGCGGTTGACCGGCCCCGTAGCCGCCGACCGCCCAGAGCCGGTCTTTCTCGTCACTGCGATCGAACCGTAGATCGCCGTCGACCCACGTCTCGAGCACCTTGGTGTAGACGCTAAACGGATCGCCGTCGAGGATGACGAAGTCCGCGTCCTTCCCGACCGTCAGGCTTCCGATCCGATCTCCCAGATCCATCATTTGCGCCGGTGCCAGGGTCAACGCCTCCAACGCCCCTTCGCGGGACATACCACCGCGGACCGCAAGCGCTGCCATCCGCAGGAAGAGTCGCGAGTCCGTAATCCAGTCGTCCGTATGAAACGCCACGGCCGCTCCGGCCTTCTCTAGAACGCCACCGCTCTCATAGCCGATGTGCATGGCCTCCAGCTTCCCGCCGGGGCTATCGACCAGGATCAATGAACTCGGGACCCCCGCCGCCGCGATCTCGTCGGCGACCTTCCAGGCGTCGCTGACGTGGTGTAGGACGACCCGAAAACCGAACTCTTCACGCAGACGCAGGATCGTCATGATGTCGTCGTGTCGATGGGTGTGGTGATGCACCATCCGCGTGCCATCGAGGACCTCCAGCAGAGCTTCCATGGCCAGATCGCGGTCGGGCACCTTCTCGGCATCGTCGCCCGCCGCCTCGAGTTTTCGGCGATAGTCCAGGGCCGCGACGAATTGCTCGCGAACCAGCGCCGCCGATTTGCCGCGTGTACCGGGGAACGGTGGGTCTCGGCGGGAGTTGGTGCCGTTGGCCATCTTCATGCCACCGAGGGGTCGCCCGCCGTCGTCACGCCAGACCCATTCGTCGATCGTGTTGCCCGCTCGATGTTTGACGTAGACGGTCTGCCCACTCATCAAGTGCCCCGAACCGGGCATCACGTTTGCGGTCGTCACTCCACCGGCCAGCGCCCGACGGAAACCGGAATCGCGTACGTTGATGGAGTCGTAGACCGATACGTCGGGTTGGATCGGCGCCGACCTATCGGCCGCCCAACCGCCGCCGACGTGGGAGTGTGTATCGACGAGTCCCGGCATGATGGTCTGGCCGGCGGCGTCAATAATCTGTGCGTCCTTCGGAATGCGGACGCGGTCTCGTGTTCCGACGGCGGTGATGCTTCCCTCGGAGATGACCAGGACGCCATCTTCGATCGGGGGACCGTCAATTGGGATTAGATGAGCCCCGACGAAGGCGATGGCCTCTCGTGCGAGAGCCGGCGTGGCGATAAGACCCGACACGAGCGTGATGGTCACGACAGCGAGTCGGACAAGATTTCGTTTTGATTGCATGAAGGCCCCCATGACTGGAAGCGGAAGTTTACTCTCAAGTGGACCGCTTTGCGATCCACAGGCTGCCTCGATAGACTCCCCCGATGCGTGTTTTCGCGATCACGGTCGGTTTATTGAACCTTTTCCTCGCGTCCGTTTTGCTGGCCGACGAGGGGCCGAATCCTCTTGAACAGGACCTCGGCCGCAACGATCTTCGTGTCTTTTCGGCGGCCACGTTTATTCAAGTTGGCCAATCGCTCGAATCGATCGGCCTGGTCCAGCGTCTCGAACGGCTCGGCTATCTCCGTATCTCCGACCGACCCCAGCGACCGGGAGAGTTCTTCTTCGGGGAGGATCGGTTCTGGATCTATCGCAGGGCCCACCGGCTGGCGGGTCGAGATTACGCCGCATCGCTCCTGGGGTTGACCCTCGCCGACGGTCGCGTGATCGGTGGCGCCGACGTCGACGGCGACATGCGACCGCTGCGCGAATCGGATCGCATCTGGATCGAACCCGAACTTCTGGCGGAGTCCATCACCCAGCGACGGGCCGTCAGGATTCGTGCCGACATCGAAGATCTGCAAACGCACACGTGGAAGGCGCTTCTCGCCATCGAAGACGCACGCTTCCTGGGACACCCCGGGATCGACCCGCGCGCACTCGCTCGGGCCACCCTCGCCAATCTGCGTGACGGAAGTGTCAGTCAGGGTGGCAGCACGCTTACGCAACAGCTGATCAAGAATCGGGACATGCGTCCTCGTCGTACGATCGGACGCAAACTCTCGGAAGCCGCGCGTGCCGTGTGGATCGAATCCCGTTACGGAAAGCGTCAGGTCCTGGAGGCCTATCTCAACCGTGTCTACTACGGTCATATCGATGGTGTGGGCATCTACGGTGTCGGGACGGCAGCCCGGGCTTTCTTCGATCGCGAGGTCGAGGATCTGGATCTGGCCCAGTCCGCGACCCTCGCCGGGATGGTTCAGGCTCCCAATCGCCTCTCCCCCCTGCGGCATCCGGAAGCCACTCGCTCGCGACGGGATCGCGTCCTGGATCGGCTGGAAGAGCTTGGCTGGATGCCAACCGACGACCTGGCGATCGCGCGGGCCGCTCCGTTGGTTCCTTCGCCAGGAAAGCTAACGACGACGAGGGCCCCGGCATTCCTGTCGTGGCTCGCTGAATCGATCCCCGATCGTGCGCGAGAGCGTGTGGACCGTGACCGGGGCATCGTCGTCGAAACACGCCTCGACCCCTTGCTACAACAGCATGCCGAACACGTCGTCGGTGCCGGGCTACGGGACCTACGCCGCCGGCGGCCCGCCCTACGGGACGCCCCCCTGTCGGCGGCGCTCGTCGCGATGGATGCACGCGATGGCGCGGTGTTGGCTTACGTCGGTGGTTCCCCGGATCGATCGGACAACCGTTTCGATCGCGTGCGTCAGGCGCGTCGGCAACCGGGGTCAACGGTCAAGCCGTTCGTCGCGCTCCATGCGTTGGAGTCCTGCGGCGGGCGCCGGCCGTTGACGGCGGCAACCACCGTGCTGGATGGGTCCGTCACGCTGAAGATCGACGACGACGCATGGACGCCGGAGAATTTCGATCGCCGCGACCATGGACCGGTGACCCTACGATCCGCACTCGTCCAGTCACTCAACGTGCCCTGGGTGCGGATCGCACGTCACTGCGGCTGGGAGAAAAACGCTCACATGTTCGCCCGTGTCGGCCTGAGTCTCCCCGATCCCACCCCACCGTCTTTTGTTCTCGGAGCGGTGGAGGTCTCTCCTCTTGAACTGGTCTCTGCGTACTCGGTTTTCTCGACACCGGGAAGACGGGTCGTCCCCCGAGGCTGGCAACGGATCGAACAACCGGACGGGAGCCCGCTCGGCGTTAATCCGACGCGCTCGCACGCGGTCAGTTCGAAGGCTTCCGCCTGGATCGTTCGTGATCTTCTGCTGAATGCGGTGCGCGAAGGCACGGCCCGCAGCGCGCAGATCGAGAACATCGACGTGGCCGCCAAGACCGGCAGCAGCTCCGGGTTGCGAGATGCTTGGCTTGCCGGCAGTAGCGGACACCTCGTCGTCGTCGTCTGGGTCGGGCGCGATGACAGCGGCCCCCTCGGGAGCACGGCATCGCGGACGGCGGCACCCATCTGGAAGGCATTCGTGGAACACGCAACTCGACTGGAGGCGACCGAACCGATCTCGCAGCCCCGCGGCGTGGTCGCGGCCTCGATCGATCGCCGAACCGGTTTACGGGTGGACCCCTCGCGGTCTTCCGCCCGACAGGAGTGGTTTCGACGCGGCTCCGAACCGCCCAAGCAACGGTTCTGGCGTCGTTCGCAATCTCAGACTCCGATCCGCTAACGGCGCCTCGTCCCGATCACGGGGGAGGTGTTCCGCCTGTAACGAATGCGGCGAGAACGATGATGCCGTTCTGCACGGCGTGGGCCAGGATGGGTGCCAGCAGACTATCCGTCTTGATATAGACCCACGCGAATACCAGAGCGACCGCAACATAAGACGGGATGCCGGTAAGGTTGCCGTGGATCAACGCGAAGACCCCGCACGACACGAAGAGCGCTGCCGTTCGATTGATCTGCTGATCCAGATAGCGGAAGACGTACCCGCGAAACAGCAATTCCTCCGCGAACGGGACGAACAGGACGATCCACGGGGCGGCGCTGATCAGAAGCGCCCGATCGCCGAGCAACTTCGCAAGCGCCTCTTGCTCTTTTATCTCGACACCCAGGGCACCCAGCACGAGGCCAAAGACGAGATTGGCACCCACCGCGAGCAAACCACCGAGCAATCCCCATCCGACGATGGGCCCGAGGACGAACGGACGCGTCCGGGTGCGATCGACACGCCAGACGATCATGGCCCCTGCAATAAGACTGAAGACCAAGACCTGAACGGTCATCACTTCGCGGAACTTCCCAACGATCAACCCCTCGACGTCGCTCGGTTCCATCGGGAAATTCAATGTACCGTCAAGGAATAGCCAAGGAAGTACGACGAAGACGGGAGCCAGCACAGCGACGAAACAGACTGCCAGAACCTCTATTAAAGCGACCCAACGCTGACCTCGCGCCGGGTCTCGACTGGGAACGGTAAAGCTGGCTTCCATGTGGGGTATAGTAACAAGATGATCGAGTCAGGGTCGGTACGCACGCGCTACCGCCGCCTCGGACCGCTCGGTGTCGGCGGTTCGGCCCGAGTCTGGCTTGTCGAAGATCGCCATCGCCCCGGTTCGAGACTGGCATTCAAGGAGGCGCTCCCGGACGGCGACTCCTATCGCGATCTTCGGCGTGAATACGTACTCCAGCGTCGTCTGCGTCATCCCGGCATCGTGGAGTTGTTCGACTTCGTCGAGGCCGAGGGTGAACGGGGTCCCGGTTTCACGATGGAGTACATCGACGGCCTTTCCCTACGGCAGTCCCTGGATGACGATGGCATCGAGAACTTCGGTCGGTTGGCATCCGAAGCGCTCTCGACGCTTGCGTTCCTGCACGAGAGTGGGCTGTTTCATCGGGATCTGAATCCGGCCAACCTGATCGTTCGGCGATTCCCGCGCCTCGATTCACGGGTTGCGTTGTTCGACCTCGGCCTGGCCGAGGGACGTGATGCACCGTCCCCCGTGGAAGGGCCCGTCGGGGTTCTACCGTTCATCGCCCCCGAGATCTTCGATGGCTCCCCGGCAGATCGGGCCAGCGACCTGTACTCGCTGGGCGCTGTCCTCCACGACGCGGTGTACGGGCAGCCGCCATACCTCGTCGCACAGGACGGCCTCCCGTCGACCATCGATCGTATCCGTAAAGGCATTCGGGATCCCCCGCCGATCGACCGACCGCTTCAGCCGTCGATCGGTCGTTGGCTCGAGTCCTTGCTGGAGACCCATCCGTCGTCGCGTCCCGGCGACGCAAGCGAGGCCCTCGCCGGGTTGTGCGAGGCCATCGGTGAGACGTTGCGCTCCGGGCGTCGAAGTTTGCGGCTTGCTCGGCTCTTTTCGGATCCGGTCGCTGCTCGGGACGATGAGTTCGACAGACTCGTCCGGCAACTCGAGAGGAGCGACGGCCCTCGCCTGGTCTGGATTCGCGGGCCCGAGGGGTTCGGTAAGACTCGCCTCTTGCAGTGCTTGAAGACCGAGGCGATTCGTCGGGAGTGGATCGTCGGCGAAGGGCCCGCCGAATGGGACCCGCAGTGGAGTACGGGGGATCTCACCGAACGAGTCGAACGACTGCGATCGCGTGCCCGGGAGTTTCCGTTACTCTGCCTCCTGGATGACGCCGAGACGGCTGAGGAAGATTGCATCCGACTTCTCGACCGCGTTTGCCGAGAGGACGAGGGTTCACCCGTGAGGATCGTAGCGGCGGTCGACCCTTCGGTCGTGGAGCGTCCGCTCCTGAAGCGGTTGCTAAACGATGCCGCGACGGTTACGACGATCGACGCGATCCGCCTCACCCCGTTGGATGACGAACAGGTACGACGACTCGTTGAACGCTGCACCGGAAGTGAGGAGACGTCCAGTGCACGGGTTCGATGGATCCAACGAGTATCGGCAGGACGACCCGCGTCCGTCGCGACCCTCCTGATCGACCAATCCTGGCAACAAGCCGACGACGATCGAGCGGAGCCGCATCTCGATAGCACCGACGACATCGCAGGCGCCTGTGCCACGGCGAGCCAGGCGGCCGAACATGCCTTGAATACCGGTGACCCCGACGAGGCCGTGCGGTTCCTTCGCTTCGCCCTCGAGCGAACGGGTCGGGATCGAATCAAGCGCTATGCGTTACGGACGCGCCAGGCGGCGGCGCTCGCGGCTTGTGGGCGACAGTTGGCGGCAGCCCGCGCGTGGGGCGCAGCGACGCTCCTGGCACCGACACCCGAATCGGCGCTAGAGGCCCGTCTGGGTCAGGCACGGGCGCTTGTCTATGCCGGGCGGTTTCGTCACGCGGAGCGGTTGGCACGGCTGGTCGAGACGTCACCCCACGCGGAGAGTCAAGGATCGATGCTTGGATCGGCGCGACTGGTCCGCGGAATGGTTCTGGGGCGACTCGGCCGCGAGGCGGAGGCGATTCCCCTGCTGCGCGAGGCGCTCGAGCTCTTCGCCAGAGCGTCAGATGATCTTTCGCGCGCGAGGACCTTGCAGGTCCTTGCGGCGTGTCGATCACGTCTCCGCGACGAGGCCGCCGAGAAAGACTTCGAAGCCTCGATCAAGATATTCGACTCCCTCGGCCACGACGAAGACTCTCTCAAGAGCCTCGTGGGATTGGCGGTCTCCCACCAAAGAAAGGGCGACCTCACCCGGGCGACAGAGGTTTTGATCAACGTGCGCCAGCGAGCCGAAGCGTGTCGTTCGGTCGATCTCGTCGAGACGAGCCTCTCGAAACTTTCGGGAGTCGCGTTGGCGGAGGGGCGCCTCGATCGGGCGATCTCATTGGCGGCGCAGAGTCATGACCATGCACGGCACCTGGGAGATCCGAATCGGGCCCTCCTCGCGGACTGTCGTCTCGCGGAGGCCCTGACGGCGTGTGGACAACCGGCCCGTGCCGCCAAGAGACTTCGAGCGGGACTCGCCAGCTCCGGACGTCGGATCGAGCCCGATGTGTTGGACTTCGCACGGCTGCTGCTGGCCCAGGCCCTGACGGAGGGGCAGGAGGCTGAGGACCAGGAGATTCGTGGACTCCTCGAACGTTGTCGAAACGGTTTTGAATCACGCAGACGGCACGAGCCGCTTCTCGCAATCGCCGTGGCGGAGATTGAATGGTCCGGTCAAGTCGGCTCACGTCGTGAATTCAAACGTTCGCTGCGGGAGTTCGAGCAGCGTGTCTCTGCCGGCGCTCGCCCTGCGGATCCGGAGCTCGTCGCACGGGTCGAGCTATCGATTGCGAGGCGTGCACTCGATCAAGGAGACGCCGCCGGTGCCATCGAACATGGATCGCGCGCGGTGAAATTGTTGAGCGACGAGCAGATTTCTGGTCGTCTGGTCGAGGCACACGCCGTGCTTGCCGCGGCGCTGCGGACGGACGGCAACGAGGCTGATGCCGATCATCAACGACAGATTGGAGTGGAGGTACTCGATACCATGACCGATCGAATTGAGGACGACGCTCATCGTCGGAGCTTTGTCCGCCGCTCCCAGTTTGCGGGTCTGACTGCGAATTCGGCGGAGACCGGCGCGGATGCCCGACGATTGCAGGCGCTCTACAAGATGATTCGAGCGCTCAACTCGGAGACCGATCCGGTCTCGCTGCTGGACTCAATCCTCGAGATGGCCGTTCGTGGCGTCCATGCCGAACGCGGTTTCATCCTGCTTCGTGAGTCCGACGGTGAGTTTCACATCCATGCGTCGCAGAACGTCGAAGACGAGACGGTCGAGGATGCCCGCCAACTGAGCCGCTCGCTCGTCGATCGGGCCGGGCTGGGCGAGTCGGTCCTGGCACTCGATACCGACGACGATGTTCAGATTGCTCAACTGAAGAGCGTCAGCCTTTACGGGATCCGCTCACTGATGTGCGTACCGCTTCGATCGCGCGGGTCGCTGATCGGCACGGTCTACCTCGATCGTCGTCGCGGCGGCGCACTCTTCGAGCACGGGGACGTCCGATTCATCGAGGCCTTCGCCGACCACGCCGCCCTGGCCCTCGAGAACGCAAGAGAGCGTGCGGCTCTTGTCGACGAGAATCGACACCTTCGTTCCATCGCCGGACAGCGCTCGACACCCGGGCAGCTCATCGGCGATAGCGAGCCGATGCAACGCGTGTACGAACTTATCGAGAAGGCCGCGGCGAGCGATCTCGCGGTACTGGTGCATGGTGAGAGCGGGACAGGCAAGGAACTGGTCGCGCGCGCACTCCATGCTCAGGGTCATCGGCGCAAACAGATCTTTCTCACGGAGAACTGCGCGGCGATCCCGGAATCGCTGTTGGAGAGCGAGCTGTTTGGTCACGTGAAGGGTGCGTTTACCGGCGCGGATAAGGACCGTCCCGGTCTATTCGAGCAGGCCGATGGTGGCACGCTGTTTCTGGATGAGGTCGGTGATATGTCGCCGGCCATGCAGGCCCGTCTCTTACGTGTCTTGCAGGATGGTGATGTCCGTCGGGTCGGTGCCGACCGGAGTGGCACGGTAGACGTGCGGGTTATCGCCGCAACCCATCGAGATCTGGCAGATGAAGTTCGCGCGGAACGCTTTCGCGAGGATCTGTTCTACCGGCTCAACGTGCTTCAGATCCTGATCCCCCCGCTGAGAGATCGCCCGGGTGACGTGGCGTTGCTGATCGACCATCTCCTCGATCGCATCGCGGGCGAACGTGGTCAACCTCGCCCTGTCATCGACGAGATGGTCCGTCGCCTCCTGATCACCCACCGGTGGCCCGGAAACGTCCGGCAATTGGAAAACACACTCCAACGGCTGGCATTGCTGGCCGGAACCTCTCCCATCCGACTCGAACACCTCAAGGCCGACCCCGGTTTCGCACGGGTCGTGGAGCAGGAGAGCCACGCCGTGGACGCCGACGGCGGCTTCTCGCTGGCCCGTGGGGAGCGGCTGGAATTGCAGCGCGCCCTGTCGGCGGCATCCGGGAACCGGGTCCGGGCGGCCCGACTGCTGGGAGTCTCCCGGGCGACGATCTACCGAAAGATCAAGCAATTCGATCTTTAGTAGTTACATATGCGTAATTCTAGTTTCAGCATTGCCATAATCTCCTGTAGGCATATATTTTCTCGCTAGAGCGGCGTCTGACTCATGAAACCTGCCGCTCGGGAGGGAGATCATGAGAATCGACGCCCCACGTCGCCTCCGCGCCGCCGCCTGCATCGGCGGCCTCCTGCTCCTCGGCGGGGCCATGACCGACACGCTGGCCGCCAAGCCGAGACTCACCGACCTCGTTCTGGAGGACGGCTTGCTCATTGCGTCGGTGAGTCACCTCGGTTCAGGGGTCGTCTCGGGCCGCCTGGTCGTCGAATTCGAGGTCGACGGCAAGCGCTCCCACATCGAGGTGCCCTATCGGGGCGTGGCTGGGCAGAAGATCTTCGTCCAGGCCATGGTCCCGTCGTCCGTGGATCGGATCATCCAGGTCGGCATCATCGTCGATGACGGGGCACCTATCTGACATCGTTCTCAAGAGTTGTCCGAGGAATCATCCAATTCCCCCCGGTATTCCTCGGATTCAAAGGCGTTCGCGGGCTCGCCCCACGAACGCCTCTTTTTTTGCGGGCAATGCGGTTCATCGGATACATTGACGCGCACGCGTTGGCATCGAGAGAACCCATTCCCCAGCGGAGCGATAGATGGCGAGTATCAACAGCACACCGGAATTTGTTCGTGACACCTACCGCCGAATCACGGACGCCGTGTCGAAGGTACGAGCTCGTCTCGGGCGGCCCCTCACGCTGACGGAAAAGGTGATGCTCGGCCATCTTGATAACGTCGACGACGCGGATCTTCGACCGGGTAAGAGTTATCTCCATCTCCGTCCGGATCGGGTGGCCATGCAGGATGCCACCGCCCAGATGGCCCTCCTGCAGTTTGCCCAGGCCGACATCCCGGAGGCTGCGGTCCCCAGTACCGTCCATTGCGACCACCTGATCCGCGCCTACCAGGGTGCCAACCAGGACATGGCGGTGGCAATCAACGAGAACAACGAGGTCTACACGTTCCTCCAGAGCGCATCGGCGCGCTTCGGACTTGGTTTCTGGAAGGCCGGGGCAGGGATCATCCACCAGGTCGTCCTCGAGAACTACGCGTTTCCCGGCGGCATGATGCTGGGAACCGACTCCCACACCCCGAATGCCGGTGGCCTCGGGATGTTTGCCTCTGGAGTCGGCGGGGCCGATGCCGTCGACGTGATGGCCGGGCTGCCGTGGGAGGTCAAGTACCCCACATTGATCGGTGTTCGTCTAACGGGCACGCTCGACGGCTGGTCGGCACCGAAGGACGTGATCCTCAAACTGGCAGGAATCCTGACCGTCAAGGGCGGCACCAATGCCGTGGTCGAGTACTTCGGTCCCGGCGCCGACTCGATCTCTTGTACCGGCAAGGGAACCATCACCAACATGGGGGCAGAGATCGGAGCCACCACGTCGATCTTCCCCTACGACGACAACATGCGTCGTTACTTGAAGGGAACGAACCGTGAAGCGTTAGCCGAGTTGGCCGATGAGAACATCGGCTTCCTCCGCGCCGACGACGAGGTACTCGCCGCCCCGGAAAAATTCTATGATCGCGTTGTCGAGATCGATCTCTCGACACTCGAGCCTCACCTGGTCGGACCGCACACGCCGGATCTCTCCCGACCGGTGTCCGACATGGCGAATCAGGTCCAGGAGCATGGCTATCCTGACGATGTCTCCGTCGCCCTGATCGGGTCCTGCACGAACTCTTCGTACGAAGATATTGGGCGGGTTGTGGATGTCGTCGAACAGGCGAAGGCCCACGGCCTGAAGAAGGCCCGCGTCCCCTTCATGGTTTCTCCCGGCTCGGAACAGATCCGCGCCACCATCGAGCGGGACGGTCAGATGGAGACCCTCCAGGATTTCGGCGCCACGGTGCTCGCCAACGCCTGTGGACCGTGTATCGGGCAGTGGCAGCGTGACGAGATCAAGCCGGGTGTCCAGAACTCGATCGTGACGTCGTTCAACCGCAACTTCCCGCGACGAAACGACGGGAGTCCGGATACGCTGGCGTTCATCGGAAGTCCGGAGATCGTCGCCGCCTACGCCATCTCCGGGAAGTTGTCCTTCGATCCACAGGACGATTCGCTCCCCGACGGCGACGGTGGATCCTGGCAATTCAGTCCACCGGCTCAGGCGCCGGACCTACCGGAATCGGGCTTCGTGGCCGACGACGATGGCTACGTCGCGCCGCCGACTGACGGCCGGGACGCCTCGATCGACATCGCCCCCGACAGCCAGCGTCTCCAATTGCTGGCGCCGTTCGCCCCGTGGGACGGTAAGGACTTCGCTCGGCTCCCGCTGCTCTTCAAGGCCCGCGGAAAATGTACGACCGATCACATCTCTCCCGCCGGGCCGTGGCTCCGCTTTCGGGGGCATCTGGACAACATCTCGGACAACATGTTGAGCGGGGCGATCAACGCCTTCACCGGCGACCCGGGGACGACCCGAAACCAGAACGACGGGAACGTCGACAAGGTGTCGGCGGTGGCCCGGAACTACAAGAGCAACGGGACTCGCTGGATCGTCGTGGGCGACGAGAACTACGGTGAGGGATCCAGTCGAGAACATGCGGCCATGTCCCCCCGATTACTCGGTGCGGCCGCGGTCATCGTTCGATCGTTCGCCCGCATTCACGAGACCAATCTGAAGAAGCAGGGAGTGCTACCGCTGACGTTCGTGAATGTCGCGGATTACGATCGGGTTCAGGAGTCTGATCGAATCAGCGTGACGGGACTCGAAGCGCTGGCACCGGGGAAAAACCTCACGTTGACGCTCCATCATGCGGACGACAGCCAGGATGAGGTCGAGGTCGCGCACACATTGAACCCTGAGCAGATCGAGTGGTTTCGCGCGGGGTCAGCCCTGAACCGGCTGAAGCAACAGAGAGGCTAGCGCGGGATCGGGTCCGGTCCTTCGACGATACCGACAATGACCTCGGAGTAGGGCATCCCCAGGTCCCAGTGAACCTGGATCGTCGAACGTGCGGGGACCGAGATCGGGACGTAGCGACGCGACTTGGAGCCGGAGATCGTGTGGATCTCGATAAACAGGACGGCATCACGTCTGAAGTCAGTGGTGTTGGACACCATGACGACAACGGACCCTCCCATACTGTGGGTGACCGATACCTGGAGACCGTCATCCGCCGAAGAGACCATCGCCTGGGTTGCCGACGAACCGGGACCCAGCACGCATGCCAGCAACAGAACGATCAGGGCACCGCATCGAACCCAATGCGTGCGCATCACAACTCTCCCTTCCCCTACGTGCAGTTGAATACTTCGACGGTAGAGAGTCGTCAAGCAAGATTTAAATTATAGAATTATAGAAAGTAGGCGAAAGCCGGAGATTCAGTGAATTGGGTCCGGTCCTTCGGTGCCAGGCAGAGCCGGATCGGACTGAGCGAGGATGCTTTCACATCCGGCTGAAGTGACGCAAGCGTCACCGCCCCCATCGCCGGGGCCCGGGGTACCGACCGCGTAGCCGTCGATAGCAACCACCAGCAGCGTCAGATCGGAACCGGCAAACTGAAAATCGACGGTCGCTGTCTGATGAGCCGCCACGTACGTCCATTGCGAGAACGGAACGATCAATCCAGACACTCTCATACTGCCGCTGACATGAGCCACGGCGCCCTGACCGGAGTCGTTGGCGACGACCGTCACAAGGTGGCTGCCGACGATCTGCACGCTTTGGAATCGCAGACCTTCGCTGGCAGCCGACGTGCTCACGTAGGCCGACAGACACGACGCGACCACGACGCAGACGAGAGCTATCCGGGCCATTCGACAGCAGACCATTCTCAACTCCGATGCTAGACGGCCAAAATTATAACGCGACCGGTCCCAGGAACCAAGGGGGACGATCGATCAGCCCTCAAGCCCGAATTTCTTGATTTTTCTGAAGATTGTGGCGCGTGAGATCCCCAGGCGACGGGCCGCCAGGGTCTTGTTTCCGTCACAAGCGGCCAGGGCCGCGTCGATCTGCTGCCGTTCGTTGTCGTGAAGCGAGAGCGGACCCGGCGATTCCTGCGGCCCGGAAACGCGCTTCGCGTCGTCCTTTTCGTGCCCGGCGAGGAACGGATCTTGCGCGACGTGCTGCTGCGTGATCGGTCCCGGCGACGCGACCAGAACCAGTCGTTGGATCACACTCTGGAGTTCCCGAACATTGCCTGGCCACTGACAACGCTCGAGGTAGTCCATCGCCGCGGTCTCGATTCGCAGCGGATTCTCCTGACGTTCCCGGGCCGCCCGCGTCAGGAAATGATCCACCAGCAACGGGACATCCCCCAGCCGATCGCGCAGCGGTGCGAGGTCGATGGGTAGCACCAGCAACCTGTAGAGGAGGTCTTCGCGGAAACGTCCTTCGGCAACCTCCGTCGTCAAGTTTCGATGGGTCGCCGCGATCACACGAACATCGACAGACAACGTCTGGTTGCCGCCGACCGGCCGGACCTCGCCCTCCTGCAGGACACGGAGGAGACGCGCCTGCATCGACAACGGCATGTCACCGATCTCGTCGAGGAATAACGTCCCACCGTCCGCTTGCGCGAACAACCCGTCACGATCTCGATCCGCTCCGGTGAACGCACCCTTCACATGGCCGAACAGCTCGCTTTCCAGGAGCGACTCTGCGATCGAGGCGCAGTTCTCGGACACGAACGCCCGTCGACTCCGCAGACTCGTCTGGTGGATCGCGTGAGCCACCAGTTCCTTGCCGGTCCCACTCTCCCCCTGCACCAACACCGGCAACGACGTCTCCGCCACCCGCTCGATCCAACTGTAGGTTCGTTGCATCGGGGCCGATCGTCCGACGAGATCGCAGAACCCATCCCGCTCCCCGATCGCACTCCGCAAACGCTGGTTTTCCCGCTCCAACCGTCGACGGCTATGGGCATTCTGCAGCGCGAGAGCCGCATGATCCGCAAACGCCTCGAGGAACTGAAGATCCTCGGGCACAAACACGACCCCAGCCACCTGACTGTCGAGATAGACCGCGCCGATGATCGTTCCTCGCGTCCGCAGCGGCACACAGAGAACCGAACGGATCCCGTAGAGACTGACACTGCGCAGATCGCGCAGCCGCTCGTCACTACCGGTATCCATGGCCAGCACCGCCTTACCCGTCGCCGTCTGCAACACGACGTTGCGAGAGAAACGAGCGGCATCCTCGATCGTCTCCTTCTCGAGATTCCTCGCCAGACGAACTCTGTACTCCCCCGTCGCCTCGTCCCGCAGCAGAATCATGCCGCGATCGGCATTGACGACCGAGAGCGCCATATCCAGCGTCGACTCCAGCATCCACTCCGGCTCTTGCTCGGAGTTGAGTTGGCGGATCATCTCGTAGACGGCGAGCAGTCGCTCTTCGCCGGCTTCCTGGGTCCGCTCTTCGTGCAAAACGCGGTAGGCAGGCTGTCCAAGAAAATCGGCGCGCAGGTCGTCATCCTTGATGCGGTCGGCGACGATCTGTAACGATTTCTTGCCGGCCACGCGGGCTTCTTCCGCTTCGGCATCGCGGTCGAGCTCGGTGAGAATCTCGCAGCGCAGGACCTGGGCGCTGGCGGCGATGCCGTGCAGCTCTTCGTTGTTGGCTTCCTGTAGGGCGGTGTCTGCTTGCTCGAGGGCTTCGTTGAGGGATTGTTTGTGCTTGAAGTACTCGCATCGTAGAAGGCAAATCCTTGCGAATTCGGTACGGACGAAACCAAGTTTGGCGCCCTCGTCAACGCCGTTGCAGAAACGTTCATATACGTCGTCTAAGTCGGGACAGGACGTATAGATCGAGAGTTTAAGTTGAGACGACTCTAGATGACGTTGGTTGCGAGGGCTGAAGTCTGCATCGTACTCGGTTGGGCGGGCGGCTCGACGAATGCGCTCCGTCACCGATCGCTCTAATGGGACGGCGGCGTTCAACCAATGGTCTAGCTGGGCGGATTCTCCAAGGCGGTCTCCCGTCCGCTGTGCCTCCTTGAGTTCGCGTTCCGAACGAGGGATAACCTCCGTGTGTCGACCCAGCAAGTTAAGAATCTCGAGCGCGCGCCCCTCGGCTTGATCGAGGACCATTCCAAGTCTCGCCTGAATTCGCAACAGCTCTTGAACAGACAGAAGAGCGTTCTCGTAGTCTTCGTCAAGGGTCATGTCAACGCACTCGCGGTCAAGGACCCAGGCGAATCTCGACATGAGTCGCTGCCCTTCAGCGAGATCCCTCGCCTTCGCCAGATAGGCTCTCCGTTTCAACTTACCCGTCGCGTGATTGTTGAAATCCGCGAGTGTGATCAACGAATTGACGACCTGACGATGATCTGAACAATTCTCGGCAAGTTCGAGCCCAACCTCGCACCAGCGGATAGCGTCAGAGAGTGGACCGTTGATCTTGAGACAGGTCGCCAGCAAATGGGCCGATATGGTTGCCCCTTCATCGTCGCCAACCCGTGAACAAGCGGCGTAGGCGCTCTCGAGAAGCGGTTCTGCCGGCCTCAGGTCTCCTCCGCTGACCATCGCCATCCCACTTACGATCTGGCCGTGAGCCGTCTCAAGTTCCCAATCGAAAGCCGTGCCGACACGGATCGCTTTCTCTGCAAGTCTGGCGGCGTGATCGCTCTTCTGCAGCCGCGCTAGAATCTCAGCACGGCGCAGTTCGATGCTCAATCTCTCTCGGATGTCGTCACAACCCCTCAGGCCCGCTGTATAGCTCCGAAGAGCAGGAAGATAGTCTTCGTCTGCGAACCGAACGGCTCCGAGTTCCAGTCGTGCCGCACCCCACTCCACGGATCTTGGGTCTGTGTTTCTCAGAAGCTCCTCGGTAGCCTGGACTGCCAGACGACGATCATTGCTGTGACGCGCGTTGTCCGCGACTGCGATCGCTATCTCCCGCGCACGATCGGGCCGGCCTGCTTTTCTCCAGACAGTTGCCAGACTCAGGCCACCTAGATCCCCTCGCCCGGACTGCTCGATCCACTCTGCGGTTTCCCGATGCATCGGTCGGATTTGCGCTGGGTCGATAGCCGAGAGTATCGCGGTCTGCACCCATCTCGACGCAACCCGCACGCGGTCTCCGTCCAGACTCACGAGACCCGACCTGGTCAGTTCGTTGGTGACTTGCCGTAGTAACACGTCCTCCATGCCGGTTAGCGCAGCCCACTCTCCGAGTCGAACGGAACCTGGTACAACGGCGAGCCGTTCGACTGCCGCTCGCGCGTCGATTGCCAACTCATCGATCCGCGCTACGAAGGTCGCAGTGAGTTCGGGAAGCGCCTCACCGGGCTGATGATTCTCCCAACGTTGTTCACTGACCAGCAGCCCAAGGATTGCTGGCTGCCCCCCTGACTGCTCCAACAGCCACGCCGCTCGTTCCTCACTGACCAACACGTCAGGTTCGGCTCGACGTGCGAGGGCAACACACCCGCCTCGATCGAACGGACCAAGTCGATGACAGCGAATTCTCGAGGAACCCCGGTCATCACGGAGGATCGTTTGCAATCCAGGGTGTATCGCCTCTTGCTCCCGAACTGCTGCCGCAATGGCAAGTGAGTCATCTCCACCGAGGCGAGCGCGCTCGCAGAACCAGTCCTGTACGGCCTTCGGAGCTGTCTCCAAGGTGTCGATAATCGCCAGGCGATGATCGGAGCTGTCGCCGAGGATCAAGTCGTCTTCGTCACGGATGTCTACAACATGCAGCCCGCGACTAACCGCTTCCGCCCGCGCCCAGTCGAGAAGTCGGCTCTTTCCGCTAGCCACGTCGCCTGCCAGCAGAACTACGTTTGGCCCTGTCTCAGCATTTATTAACTCGCCAAGACACTCGATCGCTGAGTCGACAGCGATCGGTGACCCCGATTCGATCCGCGCACGACGTGTGGCTGGTGTCTCGTTGGGAATCAAGCGGTTGGTCGCTTCCCCGAGACGCGCGATCAACTGGTCACAACGCGATTGCCGTCGCGTCACGTCGGGATGCAGCATGGACTCAATCAGCCCGTGCATCCGCGCCGCAAGTGGGCTCGAGTCTGAGGGACAACCCTGAAGTCCAGCTCGTGATTCTTCCAAATAGCGTGTCAGGTTTCCATCTATCCAGGCAAACGGCAACCGTCCGTGAAGGGCCTGATAGAACACCACGCCCAATGAGTAAATGTCGCTTTCCCTTGAAGGGGCTTTGCCTTCGAACAGCTCGGGAGCCATATACGGAACCGTTCCGGCCCCGACCTGATCAGACGGGTCGGTGCGTTCGAGCGCCAGTCCGAAATCGAGATAGACCACTCGGTGCCCCACAACCGGGTTCTTCCGAATCATCAAGTTGGCAGGCTTGATATCGCGATGGATGAAACCGAAGTCATGAAGGAATGACAGGGCCCTCAAGCACTCTGCTGCGAGCCCGTCGAATTCCTCATGCGGCCGTTCCCGGAACGCGTCGACAAAGTTCTCCCCTTCGACGAATTCCATTTCGTAGCTAGAAGGCTGATTGCCGCGGGCGGGGTGGAATCGGTGAACTTGGATCAGTCCTGGATGGCGAAGGCCAGCGAGGGTGGCGAATTCGGCCCGAAGTCGTTCAACCTCCTCGGGAGATTCGTCTATCAGTTCCTTGATCGCTCGTGGGTGAGGCTGCGACACATTCGGAGGTAGAAACCAGACACGACCACTGGCGCCTTGGGCGATCAGGCGCCGTCCTGCCTTCTTGGGTGGTTCGTGGGATGAAGCCATCCGACGAAATATACAATCAATGTCTCAATATGAGACGAATTCCGCTCTGATCGGTTGAGCCCCTACCAGGGATTCATGTCCTCGATCGCTCCTGCGAGGATCACCGTATCCACCACACCGGAAAAGCTGACCATCGCATCCGAATCCGAGTACGGAGACACTTTCAGAGCCACAACCCGGCTCTCGACGTATTTGCCCTGAACCAGGGCCACGACCTCAACCGAGGCCATCCGGGTCACGGACGATTCGTTGATGACCTGGACCACAACCTCATTGGATTCGACGTCACAAGTGCCCACTTCCAGGCCTTTACCGTCGTCTCCAGCCACGGTTCCAACGCCCAACAGGGGCGCCAATGCCAGCAAAAGGGCCAGGAGGCCGTACCGTCCGAGTCTCATTCGATGGTCATTCATTGCCCTACCCCGTATTTGCGTGTATCCGAAGGAAGTGTCTTCGCTATGTTTCATGTAGTAAATGTAGATAGATAATTTCTTATAGGAATAGTTATTTTAGTAATCCGGCAGAGGTAATTTCGGCCTCGATCCGGAATCCCTCGGCAACCCCGGAATACCCGGACGGAATAGCCAGACAGGCGTCGGCAACGTCGGGAAACGGCTGCTACACTGGCTATTCCCACGACTTTCAGTCGACGAAAACGAACCAGCAATGAGGATTTGAGCGATGGCGAACCAGCCTGACCGACCCGTATTTCGTGTTCTCGTGGCCGACGCGATCTCTCCTCTGGGCGTCGAAGCCCTGGAGCAGTCCCCTGGCTTCGAGGTCACCGTTCGTACCGGGATGAGTCCGGAGGAGTTCAGGGAGGCGTTGAAAGGCCAGGACGGCCTGATCGTGCGCTCTGCCACCCGACCCGACGCCACCGCCATCGAGGCGGCGGATCGGCTGAAGGTGATCGGCCGTGCCGGTAGCGGTGTCGACAACATCGACCTCGAGGCCGCGACACGCGCAGGCATCGTCGTGATGAATACCCCCGGCGGGAACTCGGTGGCCGCTGCCGAGCTGACGGTCGCTCACCTGTTGGCGATGGCCCGCAACGTCGTGCCGTCGAACGCCGATCTGCGTGCCGGGAAGTGGGAGCGAAAGAAGTACATGGGCCAGGAGGTCGCCGGAAAGACCCTGGGCCTCGTCGGCCTGGGTCGGATCGGTCGAGAGGTGGCTCGTATCGCGAAGGGGCTCCGAATGGAGGTCATCGGTTACGACCCGTACGTCTCTGCCGAACACGGGGAGACCCTCGGCATCGAGGTCCTCTCCCTGGAAGATGTGTTGGCCCGTGCCGACGTCGTATCGCTACACGTTCCGAAGAACAAAGATACCCATCACCTGATCAACGCGAAGTCGATCGCAACGATGAAGAAGGGTGCGCTTCTGATCAACTGTGCTCGTGGCGGTCTGATAGACGAATCCGCACTCCTCGACGCATTGGACTCCGGACATATCGGGGGCGCCGCCGTTGACGTCTACGAGACGGAACCGCCGACGGACTTCCGATTGGTGGAACACCCGCGCGTGGTCGCGACCCCGCACCTGGGTGCATCAACTCGCGAGGCGCAGGTCCGAGTCGGAGTCGAGATTGCCGAGAAGGTGCGCGACTACCTCGTCGAGGGCGTCATCCTCGATGCGGTGAACCTCCCGTCGATGGATCGTGAGACATCCAAGAAGACCGCGCCGGCGATGGAGCTGGCGGAACGATCCGCTCGCTTCCTGGCCCAGGTCGCCGACGGCGGTATCCAGCGCATCGAATTGCAGACGTTCGGGGAACTCGCCGAGCTGACTCTCAAGCCCCTCGTGGTGTCGGCGGTGCGGGGTCTTCTGACACCGATCCTCACTACGCCGGTCTCGTTGGTCAATGCACTGCCGCTGGCCGCCGAACGCGGGATCACGATCGAGGAGAGTCGCAGCAGCGAACCGACGACCCGTGCCGGACTGCTCCGGCTCACGCTCCATACCGATCGGGGCTCCATTGCGCTGGCAGGAACGCTGACCTCACCCGACGCGGCTCCACGGCTCGTCGAGATCGACGGTGTCCCGATCGAGGCCAATCCGGAAGGCCATCTGCTCTACGTTCGGAATCAGGATCGCCCGGGTGTATTCGGACAGATCGCGATGATCCTCGGCCGCAACGACGTGAACATCGGTGGCATCCAACTTGGACGGGGTGGCGACCGAAGGGGCGCGGTCGCAATCCTGCAGGTGGACTCGCCGATACCGACCGCCGCGCTCGAGGAGATCCAGGCCGTCGAGGAGATTCGTACGGCGATGCCGGTAACCGTCTAGCCCGACTCGTTTCCAACCTTGTTCAGGTGGACGACTCGCTGCGGGAACGGGATTTCGATCCCGGCGGTTCCCAGGGCCTTGTAGATCGCGGTGTTTAACTCGTCGATGGTCCGTCCGCGTTGAACGGGTTCCGCGATCCAGCACTGCACGCGGAAGATCAGGGCCGAGTCCCCCATCTGCTCGAAGCGTACGCCGGGTTCCGGATCCTTCAGAACGAGTGGGACGGTACGGGCCGTCTCTTCGAGAAGGCTCCGAACACGATCGATATCGCTACCGTACGCGACGCCGACGTTCGTGCGGATGCGGAGCTTGGGCCAACGTCCTCCGGTCTCGTTGACGATCTTCGAATTGGCGATCGTGGCGTTCGGGATCGTCACCTCGATATCGTCTCGGGTCAGGATGCGCGTACTTCGCAAGCCGATCGAGGTCACCATTCCCCGCTCGCCTCCGTCGAGATTGATAAAATCGCCGATCTTGTACGGCGCATCCACGATGACGGACAGGCCGCCGAACAGGTTACCCAGGGTGTCCTTGGCGGCAAAACCGATGGCGATCCCGGCGATGCCCGCGGACGCAAGCCACGGACCGAGGTTGAGCTGCCAGATCTTCAACAGGAACAAGATCGCCCCCGCCATCAGGAAGAGTCTCGCGACGTTGTGGAACAACGGGATCGTGCGTGGCTCGAGCCAGCGGGACCGTGTGCTGTCGGCTGCGCTGGGAGAGAAGACATGGCCGACGATCTTCAGCGCCGCAGAGATCCAGATCACCACGACGGCGGTCTGCAGCCCCCTCCGGACAATGACGTCCAGCTGAGCGTAGTCGTGAAGAAGACTGCTGGCGATCCAGATGCCCCAGAAGATCACCGAGATGAAAATCGGACGATGAAGCAGGCCGACGATGCGATCGTCAAGATCCGTACGGGTCTTGCGAGTGATCCGCTGGATCACGCCGCAGATGAATAGATCGATGAGCCAGGCCAGAAGCACCGCCCCCAGAAGGGTCAGCGACGCCTGCACCCAGGGACGTTCCAGCCAAGGCCTCAGTAGATCGATGGTTTCCTGCACGACGGCTCCCTCCAGGGGCCCATCATACTGGAGTGTCGCTATCGATTTGGAGTTCCGTTCCCACGATCGAGACGGACGACCCGATTGACGCCGCCGACGTCGAACGATTCCGCCTGACCGTCCAGCCAGCGGATCGTCACGTCCTCGACGTGATCGTGACTTCCCAGTCCCAGATGGACCCGCGGGTCGTTGGAGGAACAGTAGCTGCCGTCGCGTCTTACGGTGCGATAGATCCGACGATCGCCCAGGGACAGGGTAATCGTGGCACCCAGGGCGTATCGACCCGCGTCACGAACTTCGAACGATACCCAGTTACCTCGAGAACCCCGGACGTTCTTGAACAGATGGATCGGGCCGTCACGATTAACGACGACGACGTCGACTCCGCCGTCGCCGTCTACATCCCCGAACGCGGCCGCCCTGCCGGTCGCCACGACGGGTTCGGGGGTGCCTCCGATCGGATCGACCAGCTCGAACCGCCCGCCGGGCAATCCGCGCCAGAGTGCGTTGGGTTCCGCGTAGGGGTCCCCATCACGGATCGTCGATGAGATGACCTTGCCGGTGGACTGGAACAGGTCGGGAAGGCCGTCGTTGTCGAAGTCTTCAAAGCCGACGCCGAATCGAGTGAAGCGACGGCTATCGGCCGACAATCCGGCCTCACCCGTCGCGTCCATGAGGAACAACCCCTCGTTGCGAAACAACGAGTCCGGTTGGGCCTCCATGTTGACCACCAGAAAGTCCGGGTCCAGGTCCTCGTCAAGATCGGTCACCGCGATTCCCATGCCCGCCCGGGCGGTCCCATGTTCGTCGAGCGCGCAACCACGGATGAGGGCCTCATCCAGGAACGTCCCGTCCGCCTGTCCGATCCAGAGTTGGTTCGCCATCGAATCGTTGGCGACCAATATATCCGTCAGACCGTCTCCATCGAAGTCGTCAGGGAGCACGCCCATGCCACTCCCGTAGACGACGCCGAGACCCACCGCCTGGCTAACATCCAGAAACGTGCCGTCGCCGCGATTGCGATAGAGCTGGTCGGCGGCCGGTGTTCGGTAATGGGTCGGGTGACAGTAGTCGATCTGCCCTGCCGGGTTGTAGCACTCCTCCTCGCTGCGTTGTGACCAACGAATGTAGTTGGCCACGTAGAGGTCGAGATGACCGTCCCGATCGTAGTCCACGAAGCTGGCACTCGTGCTCCAGCTCTCTCCGCCTACGCCGGACTCGTCGGTGACGTCGATGAAACTCCAGTTCCCGTCGTTTCGAAAGAGTCGATTGCGCCTGAGGTTGGTGACATACAGATCGACATCGCCGTCGTTGTCATAGTCGCCTGCCGCGACCCCCATGCCGTACCCGGGGTCCTCGACGCCAGCCGACGGACGGGAAGTGAAGCGCCCCGAGCCGTCGTTCTCATAGAGGACATTCGCGACGTCAGGGCTCGGACCCGCTCGAAGGTCGCCGCCCTGAATGACGTAGAGGTCGAGATCGCCATCGTTGTCTACGTCGACGAGTGCGACTCCCCCACTCATGATCTCGGGAAAGAGTGGCCGGCCGTCAAAGCCGCTTGCGTGTCGAAACCCGAGTCCGGACTCCGACGCCGTCTCGTGAAACCAGATCCTGGGATCCGAGGAGGGGCTCGGCGAATCGTCCGTCGCGTCGCCCCCACATCCCAGAACGAAGACAAGACAGACGAGGAGGGTCCACCCAGAGGAGACCGGTTGCAATCTCGTCAAGGCGTCGCATCGCTCGAACGCCAGTACTCGATGTCGCGACCGAACTGTCCGACAAGAGGATGGCTGGCATCCAACGATCTTGCACTTGCCAGCGCCGTCTCGGCGTCGTCGAACCGGCCGGCTTTCGTCAGAGCCTGACTCAATGAGAGCCAACCGAGGATCTCCTCACGGTCTCGGCGGGTCGACTCCTCGAGATGCTTGATCGCTTCGACGGTATCCCCCAACCGCAAGGCCAACTGGCCGGCGAACAGGCTTGCATGAGATCGATCTCCGAGGGTCGCCGCCCGATCATAGCTGTCGTACGCCGCCTGGAAGTTCTGGGCGCGCATCAAGATGGCACCGAGCCGTTCATGCGCGATCGCGAGCTCCGGATGGAGCTCGATGACACGACGAAGGTGCCGGGCAGCCGGACCGTTCTCTTGTCGGGACTCGTAGTACGTCGCCAGATTCATGTGTAACGGAAAATAGTCGGGGAACCGCTCGACGCCCTGCAGCATCAACTCGAGGGATCGTTCGGTGCGACCGTCCCGACGACAGACGACGGCGAGGTTGTTGATGACGGTCAGGTTATCGGGGTGACTCCGGTGCAGATCCTCGAGGATTGCGATTGCCTCACCGAAATGGCCTTCGTTGGCCAGCCGTTCCGACTTGAGAAGGTCGACGCCGAAGCCTGCCAGAAACTGTGGGCGTGAATCGTTCCACGGATCGATCACCCTTCGGACGGGGATCGCAGCGATGTTGGCCATCGCCTGACGCGCCTCCTCCGCTCGCCCGTCCATCTGGTACGCCCGCGCGAGCGTCTGGACGAGGCCACGGTCGGCCCGATTAGTTCCCAGGAGTGGCTCGAGGAGAGCGATGACGGTGGCCGAGTCCTTTCGGCGAAGCGCCAACCGAGCGATGCCATGCCGAGCGATGCCATCCTCGGAGTCACGTTTCCGCGCCTCACGATAAAGAACTTCGCCCTCATCGAAACGGCCCTGTTGGACAAGGAGATCGGCGTGGAGGACGTAGGCGGGCGCGTAGTCCGGTGCCAGTCGACGGACCGCGCTGTAGGCCTCTCCGGCCTCGTCCAGTTTCCCGCCACGCTCAAGAAGTCGGGCGAGGAAGTGGTGAAGTCGAGCAGCCTCCGGATCGAGTCGCAATGACTCTCGATAGGCTTGCTCTGCCCAATCCATCAGGCCGGCGGCCTCACAGGTCTGCGCCAGGCCCGAGAGCGCATCGACGTCGTCCGGTTGACTCCGAATGCTTGCGGCGAGGGTCTCGATTCGCTCCCGCAACTCGGGTGCGAGCCCCTCGATGTCTGCGGGCGAAGGCGGCTCAAAACCGGTGCCGAAAACCAGTGCGGAGAACAGGAGTCCAAGGACCCCGAAAACGACCCGCCGTCGAATGCATCCGCTCACACTCATCGAGACCTCACGTCAGCTAAACATGCCTCAGGGGCAAGGCTGGAAGTTGGGACGTAATTGCCCGACCCAGTCCTGACCTAGACTACCCTCAAATGCCGGCGATGTCAGGGTCACCAGGTAGAAGACCGGCACTCCCTGCGCCGGGACGTAAGTCGCGCTGAACGGCAAGGCAGTGTCCTCGACGTCACAGAATTGGTCTGCGTAGACCAGTACCGGTCTCTGAGTGTACTGGCCGGAGTTCCGGAGTTTGTTGATTCCGCTGCGGTAGATGTTGTAGTGCGCTCCGGCCGGATAGAGATCCCAGACCAGCGTCTGAGAATCCGTGAACCTCAGATTGAACACTTCGCCACTTGGATACTCGAACGCTCCGACGTCGGCGATGGCCAGCATATCGCCGTCTCCGTCGTACGGGCGGGTGAATCGATCGAGGTCATTGATCGGCGAGACGGCCTGATCGGCAGCGTCGACCAACGGCGACTCTTGACGCAGGCGGTAGTTTCCGGACGCCGGATTCTGCATCTGCGGATCGACACTGGAGTTGCCACTCATCGAGGCCGTACTTCCCGAGCCGTTGTAGAAGTCACCCCCAACGTTGTTGAAGATGTTGTTGTTGTTGAGTTCTCCGAAGAACGCGCTATGGTCAAGACCCCCGCCCAACAGCGCCGAATTCTCGATCACGATGTTGTTGGCGAAGACGCCCGGATCTGACGCCAACAGGTCGTCAAGAAACACGCCGCCCCCGACACCGACATCCAGAACGTTGCCGATGATCGTATTGTTGATCACGAACGTGGTCCCTGATTCAAACGTGGACGCCGCGATGCCCGCACCGAACAACGCTGCGTCTGCGCAAAAATACGAATCACCGTCGCTGTCGGCAATGTCGGGCGTCATCGGGTCACAGTCATTGTCCACCCCGTCGCAACCGATCTCGACGGCGCCCGTGTTGATCGTCATGTCCCCGTCGTTACAATCGACATCACAGGTAAAGCCGTCCATATCGACGTCGAACAGATCGACCGTACCCGGGTTGCAATCGTTATCCTTGCCGTCGTCGCAGACCTCTTGCTGATTCGTATTGACGTCGGGGTCTGCATCGTCACAGTCGACGTCGCAGAAGAACCCATCGCCGTCGACATCGCCGAAATCGACGGTAGCCGGATTGCAATCGTTATCGATCGCGTCGTTGCAGATCTCCGGCGCTCCGGGATTGATCGAGGCGACACTGTCGTTGCAATCGATCCCGCACGCACCGCCATCGTACCCGTCGCCATCGGAATCGGCGCAACTGCAATCGGAGTCGGCGTTATCCGTATCCCCGTCGCAATCGTTGTCGATACCGTCGTCACATTTCTCCGCGACGGAAGGATTGACCGCGTCGTTATCTTCTTCACAATCGACGGAACAATCGAATCCGTCCCCGTCATCGTCCGCCAGATCGAGGGTCAGGGGATCGCAGTCATTGTCGATACCATCGTTGCAAACCTCGACCGCATCCGGATTCACGGCAGCGGCATCGTCATCGCAGTCGATCGTACAAATGAACGTGTCTACGTCGAAATCGAATACGTCCAGCGTCACCGGATCGCAATCGTTATCTATCGCGTCCCCGCACAACTCCGTTAGTCCCGGCGCAATGGCGGCGTTGCCGTCATCGCAATCCAAATCGCAGTTGACGCCGTCCATATCGAAGTCGAAGATATCGGCCGTCATCGCATCGCAGTCGTTATCGATGGAGTCGTCGCAGATTTCTGGGAATCCCGGATAGACGAACGCATCAAAATCATCGCAATCCGTCAGGCAATCGACACCATCACCGTCCAGGTCGTCGATGTCCAGTGTCAACGGATTGCAATCGTTGTCGATCGCATCGTCGCACACTTCTTGCGCGGCCGGGTTGATCGCCGCGACGTCATCGTTGCAATCGAGGCAGACATACCCGTCGCCATCCGTGTCATCCGTGTCGACGCAGTCAAAGCATTCGTCATCGGAGCCGTCGGTATCACCATCGCAGTCGTTATCGATCGTGTCGTCGCATTTCTCCGGCGCCGTGGGATTGATCAATGGGTTGTCGTCGTCACAATCCACGCTGCACAGGAACCCGTCGCGATCGTCATCGCGGATATCTGCGGTCAGGGTGCTGCAATCATTGTCGATCCCGTCGCAACCGATTTCGGTCTGGTTGGGATTGACATTGAAGTCGTCGTCATTACAGTCGAAGAAACAGTTAAACGTATCGCCGTCGTTATCTTCGACATCGGGAGTGAGGCCACTGCAGTCATTATCCTGGAAATCACAGGGCACCTCGACAGCCCCCGGGAAGATGGTGGGGTCGTTGTCTGCGCAGTCCCCGGCGCAATTGAATCCATCCATGTCGGCATCCAAAAGGTCGTCGGTGCCGGCATCGCAATCGTTATCGATTCCATCACAGCCGATCTCCTGAACTCCGGGATTGATCAGCGGGTCCAGGTCGTTACAATCCACAGCGCACGCGCCGCCGGCCCAGCCATCTCCGTCGAGGTCCTCGCAGAGACAGTCCGGGTCATCGTCGCCAAAGTCCAGGGTCACCAGTGGCACCACGACAAGGTCTGTCGAGAACTGTCCGCCGCCGGTCGGGACGGCGTTGTACACACCCACCGCGATGACGTTGATACCGGAATGCATCGCCGCAAGTGCGGTTCCGGTCACATCGATCAAGACACCGTAGTCCGGCAGCTGAGCGTTGCTGGACTCGTGTGGCAACGGATCGGTATCCCACAGCGGCGGTCCAGCGGGGATCCCCGGCGACCGATAGACTTCGACACCGTTGATCCACATGACGTAACCATCGTCATAGTCGGCGCCGATCGACACCGAATTAACGGCCGCGATGTCAGGAATATTGAACTTGGACCGCGCATACACCGAACTGGTTCCCTCGGGTACGAACGTCGAGATCAGATCGTCGGCTCCCGTCCCGGGCGGCCCGACCTGATAACCGACGCCGTAGGATCCATTGGACCACGGGTTGTCATCAAAGAACTCGCCCACCCAGGCCAGCGCTATCCCAGGGTCTGAGTTGTTCGCGAGATAGCGCATCGATGAGTTGATCTGGACGATACGAAAGTCCGGGTTATTGAAGTCGATCAGACCGTCGCAATCGTTGTCCTTGAGGTCCGTGCAATTCTCGTTCGTTCCCGGAACGTTCGTCGGGTCATTGTCATCACAATCCGCGATACAGTCGGCGCCATCGCCGTCCGCATCGAGCAGATCTGGCGTACCGGGGTCGCAATCGTTGTCGATCCCGTCATTGCAGACTTCTTCCATGCCCGGATTGATACTCGTGACGCCGTCATTACAGTCAACGGCACAGGTGCCACCGGCATAGCCGTCGCCGTCACTATCCGGGCATCCGGAACACTGCGCATCGGCGAGGTCCGTGTCGGAGTTACAGTTGTTGTCGATGCCGTCATTGCAGATCTCGAACGCCGCGAGGTTCACCGCAGGATTCGTGTCCTCACAGTCGACGTCGCAAAGATCACCGTCACCGTCCTGGTCAAATATGTCCACAGTGAGCGCGGAGCAGTCGTTATCGATTCCGTCGTTACACACCTCGTTGGCACCGGGGTTGATCGAGGCGACTTGATCGTTGCAGTCTTGGCAACGATAGGTGTCGGCGTCCAGATCGACCGGACTGTCGCAATTGCATTCCAGGTCCTGGGAATCGATGAATCCGTCGCAATTGTTGTCAAGACCGTCAAAGCAGAACTCGACGACCGACGGGTTGATCGCCGGCGAATTATCGTTGCAATCCTCGCTGCAATCGAAGAAATCGTTGTCGGCGTCCTGGATATCCGACGTCGAACTATTGCAATCGTTGTCCAGACCGTCACACGGGATTTCGGGGGCACCGGGGTTGGTAGTCAGGTTCGTATCATCACAATCGTTGACGCATGTGAACCCATCGAGATCCCCATCGACAATATCCGGGCTGGCGACGTCGCAATCGTTGTCGATGGTGTCCCCGCAGATCTCCACACGACCAGGATTGATCAGGGGGTCGGCGTCATTGCAGTCCGCGCAGGCGTAGTCATCCTCGTCCACGTCCGCACACAGACAATCGGCATCTTCGCTACCAATCACCAATCGAAATTCCGGAACCAGGACAAGGTCCGGCGACGTGCCGGGCAATTCCGTATACACCCCGATCGCAAGGACGTTCTCTCCATCGACTAGTTCCGGGAGAGCGGCAGTGCTGACGTCGTTGAACGTTCCGAAGTCCGGTTCGGTTCCGTTACTGGATTCGTGAGGAGCCGGGTCGGCATTCCACACAGGATCCCCAGCGGGCATCTCCGGCGAACGGAAGATCTCGACACCGTTCAACCAGACGACGTAGCCATCGTCGTAGTCGGCCGCGAGGTGGGCGGCAGTCACAGCCGCCGCAGTCTCCACCTGAAATCGGGTTCGTGTGTAGACCGAAGCCGACGTGTCAGTGACCGACGTCGATATGAGATTGGCGGCATCCATGTCGGTATCGAATCCAACACCGAACGTCCCGTCGTCCCAGCCACTGTCGTCAAACGCGGTCTCGACCCATGTCAGTAGGAGGATGGGATTGGTAACATTGTCCCGATACTTGGTAACCGTGCCCTCGGTGACCGGGAAGAAGTTTCCGGGATCGAAGTTGTCGACGTTACCGTCACAGTCGTTGTCGATCTGATCTTCGCAATTCTCCGGGGCGCCGGGATAGATAGCGGCATCGGTGTCGTCGCAGTCGAGATCGCACATGAACCCGTCCCCGTCGCCATCGACGATATCGAAGGTATTCGGGTTGCAATCGTTGTCAATGCCGTCGTTACAGATCTCCTCGAGCCCCGGGCTCGAAAGTCCTACCGCGTCATCACAGTCCTTGACGCCGGGAAAGCCGCGATTGTTGACGATCAGGTTGTTGGCCATCGTCGTCGTCGAAGTGGAAAAATCGCGAGAGAATATCGCAGCGCCCTGATTGGCCTGATTACTCCGAATTTCGTTTCTTGAGATCGTCGCCGACGCGGCTGCATTGTTCTGCGAGAAGATCCCGCCGCCAGCGTAGGAGATATTGCCCTCGATCAGGTTCTCGAGAATCAAGACGCTGGAAAACTTGGAGACGATGTAGATCCCGCCACCCCGGCCGTCAAGAGGTGCCTCGATGGACTTGGCGACGTTGTTCCGAATCGTGCTGTTGCGAATAAGAGGTGTCTCGGGACTCTCGTTCAGGATGTAGATGCCACCACCGAAGCCGATGTCGACATTGAGAAGGTTGTCCTCGATGATGCAGTCGATGATCGACGGCGAGGAGTTGCTGATCAGGATGCCACCACCGGCAAATATACCCACGTTCCCCAGTTCACCGATCCGATCGCCGCTGCCGCCCCGGATCGTGAAATCGGTCAGTCGAGGGTTCTGTCGAGTTCCATTAAATGTGACGACCGAGTTCTGCAGACCGGTGCCGTCGATGATCGTATTGGTGGCGGACTCGCCACTGACACTGACCCCATCCGACATCAGGATGGTCTCGTTATAGGTACCGGCGGCCACGCTGACGAGGTCGCCCACTGATGCCGCAATAATGCCCTGCTGGATCGTTCGATAGGGAAAACCCAACGTCCCATCCGGGAACGCGGCCGTGCTCTGGGCGTCGACGTAGATCGTCGCCGCCCACATCGGCGTAATACAAACAACGAAGAAAGCAGCTAGAGCGAGAATCCTGATCCAGCCGCGTTGTCTCTGTGTGTCCATTGTGTTGGGTGCCCCAGGTCTGGAAGTTACGTCTGACATCATTAGGTGGCCGCAAAAAAAAACTGGGAGGGGAAAAATTCCCCCCCCAGTTTTCAAACACTAACTAAGACCCGCCGAGGCGGATCCTCTACCCAATTACGGGCAGGTATCGAAGTCGAGGCACGTGAACGCGCCGTCTCCGGACATGTCCGGCGGGTTCGTCGGCGCGCAACCGGTGCTGCCCGCTACGTCGAGACCATAGCTGAACACGGCGGCACCACTAAACGCGCGGACGCGGATGCAGTACTCGCCAGCCGGGAGACAACCTTCGACCAACGAGAGGAGGCCAGGGCCTTCATCGTCGTCGCATGCGAGGACGGTGTCGTCGGCGCAGTCGACCAGCTCGATTGCCGTATCGCCGCCACCGCTGGTAGCGAGGCTAACGAAGGTGCTATCACCCAGGCTGAGCTTGTAGGAGTCAAAATCGCAACCCGGGTTGATGGCAGAAGCAAAGCTGTCGCCCACGGCGATCGCGTTGGCAGTGCTGCAGTCATCGTTCGGCTCAGCTTCGGCAAGCGGCACAGAGGCAGCTTCCGTGATGAGCGTGTACGGGAAGTTCGGGTTCAGGAAGAACGACGTCACGTTCATGATGTAGTTGGCATCAGCCGACGTGTTGCCAAGGAGGTCATCAGCCGAGGCCGGCAGGATGACTTCGATGCGCGACAGGAAGCCGGTGCCAAAGTCGTCGTTCTCGACGCCGAGGAAGAAGAAGTCTCCGTTGTCGTCGGGACCGATGAACAGCTGGAGCGCGGTGTCAACGGCGTTCGAGTCGTAACCATCCGTCTGGAAGATCGCGAGGACTTCGTCGTCGATGTCAAACGCGAAGTAGTCATCGTCCTGGAAAGGACGACTACTCGCGTAGTCGAAGATACCGTGCACGGTGTCGCCGAGGGACATCGGGGTGGCATCTGCGAGAAGGTCGTTGGGCTCTTTCTCGAAGTTACAATCGACTTCATTCTTGACCTGCAGCTGATAGTTGAACTCTCCGGCACCGGCGCCAGGTGCACCGCTGGGGCTCCAACCGAAGGTCTGGACGACCCAGTCGCCATTGACGGAGGAGTCATCGGAGTTGGCTGCCGTACGCGGCATGCAGAGCAGCAGCTCGGAACCAAAGTCACCGCCACCCCGATCGTCGTTGGTCGCCAGCACGTTCTCTTCACCGAACGGGCTGTTGAACAGGAAGATCGGAATACAATCCGGGAAGCCGGCCAGCGGCATTTCCGGGTTTCCTAATCCGTCAGCGTCGGGATCGTTGATCACGTCGGCGCAGTCTGCGTCCACCGTGCAGTTGTAGCCGAAGCCAGCGACCGGGGTGTTGCAACGACCGCCATAGCCGAGCTCGGTCTGGTAGAGCAGATTCATGATCGTGTCCGGGTTGTCGGTCGCACCGGAACCGCTGAATCCGTTAAAGAACGTCGGGTACTCAGAGGCGGTACCCATGCGGACCAGAGAGTTCTTGGTCAGCGCGACCTGCGCGTGGTCGATGTCGCCAGACGGGAAGATCGAACGGTCCTGGATCTCCTTCTTGGCACGGCCCCAACCGTTGGCGGTGTGCGGGATCGCGTTCGGATGCCCGATGGAAGCGCCATCGGCACGAGCGGAGTCATCCTCGTAGTCATCCAATTGCGGAACAACACAGCTCGCGCCGGAAATCACGAGATCAAATCCGTCGACCGCGAAGATGTCGAGGAAGCCACCGACCTCGATGTAGAGGCTGGAGCCGCCCGCGAGACACGGAAGGTCGATCAAGGACATGAACGGAGCATTGGCCAACGGGCTGTCGTCGTTGTAGGCGATCTGGCCAGCGCCAGCAGCGCCGTCGCAACCGGCCCAGACGGTCAGGTCGGTGTCGTCGCTGAAGCCGCCCGGCGTGTCCGAGACGGTCTCGACGCGAAGCTGCTCACCAACCGGGAAAGTACCCGAGATGTTATACACGCGCCAGTTGTGATCGCCGGCGGCGACATTCATCGTCTCGCTGGCGAGTGCCGGAGCGGCCATGTCGCAACTCGGGCCGGCGGCATCGCGCGTCGCAACGGCGTCGGTGTTGTTGTCGAACGCGATGGCGAAGACGTCGCCACCGAGATCGGCGATTCGCTGCTCGAGCCGAGCGCGGCGGCCCGGATCCGAGGTGTACTGCAGTGCACGACCGAGGAGCTGAACGCCCTTGCTCGGAGTGTCGGCATACACGTCAGCGAGCATCGTGTAGGTCTGGCCGAGAATCTTGTCGCCAACGTCGCCAAGCGCAAGGATTCGCTGGAGGTTGGTGACGGCGTCCTGGCCTTCTAGTTTCGCCGCTGCAGACAGAAGGTTCTCCGCCTTCGCCCGCGTGGCCGTCGCCGAACCGGCCACACGGCCCTGCTCGGAGATGTGAGCAAACTCACCGAGAACATCGGTGGAGTCCACGTCGTTGGTTGTGCCACGCTCGCCGCGGGTCACTCGGTCGGCTCGATCATCAATGCTTCGCTCTGCCGACAGGGCTGGCCCGAAGGCAAGGGCAAGGCACATCGAGACGACCATCGCAAACACAAACTTCTGTCTCATGCTCCCCCCTTATGGGAATGGTTTCAGATCCTTTATCTAGCCCCATTAATGGGACTTCTTTCGAGGTATCGGAAAAGTACCCAAACTACCTGAGGCAGGCAAGGACTAATTTCCGCGAATATTTCGATGCCGTAATTTGATGGCTGAGCCCTTAAGTTGCTTATTTCAAACAGTTTACAAGGCCAGAGGGGGCTGTCACCTTGGCGTCGGCGGGACACCGAACTCGGCCGAATAATTGCAATACAGCAACTCGGGCCTCGACGAGACTACCGTGGGGCGCCGTATTGTTCTCCGGCGGGGACCGGAACCGTCAATCGGTTTTGCTGCGGCGGCAGTGGGCAGGTGGCGAAGCTGGTAAAAGCGCAGGGTGGGTTGTAGGCACGGTTGAAATCCAGATCGACACGATCCCCCGGATGGATCCGAGCGTAGAGATAACGGCCGGCCCCATAAGTGGTCGTCCCGTTGGTCGAGTCCTTGAAGATGATGAAGATCTCCGAATCCGACGCGCTGTTGACCAGCGCCTCGAGATGGACCGCCTGCCCGTCGGCGATGAAATCCACGGTGCCGAGCGAGAGCATCTCGGCGGGAGTCTCGATGACCGTATCGATCACGACGCTCTTCGGCTCGGCATAGCGGGTCAGTCTGGCCGGAATCTTCCAGCGGAGATCGACCGGATAAGCCTCGAGCCCGGCGAAACCGCTCTGGGTGACACGAGCCGGATCCTTGACCCGCACGCCGAACCGATCTCCCCTCTGGAGTAGGGTCAGCTGGATCCGACCGATTCGGATCTGTCCCTCCGCACCCGGAACCCACTCTTCGATTCCGCTGATCGGCGCATCACGGCGAGTCAGCTCGACACCGGACGCGACGTCCAGAGTCACCTTCCCCAGAGCCAGTTCGATCGCGCCCACGACTGCCGGTGCGACCTCCGCGGGTAGTTTCAGATCGGCCTTATCCCCTGCGCCGACCACGGTCTTGCCCGCAGGGAGCCAGTAGAGATCGATGACCGAGAGCCAGCCATAGTCGGTCTGGAGTCGCTTCTCGCGGGCCTGTCGATACGACTCGACGGTCTCCTGGTAAAGCGACTGCTGGGCCACGACCGGGGCTCCGACGATCGTCAGGGCCAGGGCCAGGAGAGCCGTCGTCGTTCCAACTTTAAAAGAGACCATCACACCTCCGCTACAGGATCGATCGGGCTCGCTCGGCCAGGGATTCCAGCGGCCGAGCCCCAAAATGACTGATGATCTCTCCGGCGGCCATGCTTCCCAGCCGACCGGATTGTGGCCAGTCCAGGCCCTGGGCGTGGCCGAAGAGCACCCCGGCCGCGTAAAGATCCCCGGCTCCCGTGGTGTCCACGACCTTCCCGACGGGGGCCGCATCCACGGGGTGAACGTCTCCTCCGGCAAGAAGGATCGATCCTTTGGGACCACGAGTCACCGCCCCCACCACGTCATGCTGGGTCAGGCCTCGAATCGCCTCATCGAGATCGGATGTCCGGTAGAGGGCGAGCAGCTCGTCCTCGTTGGCGAACAACAGATCGATCGGCCCCTCGATCAGCCGATGAAACTCGTCACGATGCCGCTCGACGCAGAACGGATCCGAAAGCGTGAGGGCGACGGTCCGGCCTGCTTCGTGGGCGATCCGGGCCGCCTCGAGAAACGCCTCCTTGGCGGCCGGCGGATCCCAGAGATAGCCCTCGAGGTAGGTGATCTTCGCGGCGGCGATCGCCTCCGGGTCGAGATCGGTCACCGACAGCTCTGCACTGATCCCGAGAAACGTCTGCATCGTACGCTGGGCATCCGGGGTGACGACGATGACGCAGCGGGCGGTCGGCGGCCCACTTTCCGCCGCGGCGGTCTCGAAGATCACACCCGCCTCGCGGATATCGCTTCGGAACAGCGCCCCGAGAGAATCGTTGCGAACCTTTCCCACGTACGTGGCGGCCCCTCCGAGTGAGGCCACACCGACCAGCGTGTTGGCGGCCGACCCACCGGAGCATTGCCGTGGGTCCTCCAACTCCTGATAGATCTCGATCGCGCGATCGGCATCGATCAGCGTCATCCCGCCCTTGGGCAAGCCATGGCTCTCGAGAAACGCGTCGGGCTTCTCCACCAGGACATCCACGATAGCGTTGCCGATCCCAAGAACGTCAATTTTCTGACTCACGACTATTTCCCCTCTGCGACGGCTCGCTCATACTTGTCGGCGAGCATCGTAACGAATAGCCCGACGTCGGTCACGATACCGGCCGTCTGCAACGAACCCCGGTCCGCCAACTTCGTCACGACGGATGGATTGATATCGACACAAACCGTCTGGACCGACGACGGGATCATGTTGCCCGTCGCAATCCCGTGAAGCATCGTCGACAGGATAACAACGGCACCGGCGCCCTTCAGGAGCTTGCCGTAGGCGCCCTGCGCCTCGTTCATATCGGTCACGGTGTCCGGGAGCGGCCCGTCGTCTCGTAGGCTTCCGGCCAACACGAACGGAACCCCGCACTGAACCGCTTGGTGCATGATGCCGCGGGTCAGCGTTCCATCCTTGACGGCCGCCGGGATCGATCCGGAGCGACTTATTGCGTTGATCGCGCGCATGTGGTTGCGATGCCCCTCGACGACGGGCTCACCGTTGTCCGTATTGATTCCGAGTGAGGTGCCGTACAGAGCGCGTTCGATATCGTGAACGGCCAGGGCATTGCCGGCGAGGATGGCGTCAAAAGCGCCCGCCGCGATCAGACGCTCCAACGCCCCGACACCGCCCGTGTGGACGACCACCGGGCCACTCACCAGAACGACGTTCTTGCCCTCTGCCTTCAGACTACGTATATCGGCAACCAACTCATCGATGATGTGCTCGACCCGTCTCTCGGACGAGATGTCGCTGTTCATGAACCCGAAGTCGGACTGCTCGCGCTCCGAAGCCGGTGGATGGACACGTATCCCGTGGTTCTCCACGACGACTCGGTCCCCCTTACGGATATCCCGAAGCTTCACGCATCGAGCGACCGCCCCATCCAGCACGATCATGGCGTCCATCCGCTGATCCGCGACGGTGGTCCATCCGCCGTCGATTCTGACCTCGGTAACATGATTTGACGTCGAATAGAACGTGTCGGGCACGACCCCGTCGCTGGGTGCCTCTTCCAGTTCCACGTCAGACGTGACCTGCCAGACCGCACCTAGACCGACCAGCCGATCGGTCAGTTCGTTCAGATCATCGATTTCAGGGATCTTTACGGTCAAACGACCTCGGGACATCTGGTCCGGAGTCTTCCCCACCTCGAAGTCGATAAACTCGTACACCCCGCCGGCCCGGGTGACCTGCTCCTTCAGTTTCGTCAGGAGCCCGGCTTCGAGCAGATGGCCCTCGATTGAAAATGTTCTCTTCTCGCTCATTCCGAGCCGTCTCCCGTCTCGGCTCGCGACAGGATTTCCCGCGCGAGTTCCAGATGAAGTGCTTCGATCATCTCGCCGTCCACGACGACGACACCGGCTCGATCCCCGTCCTGGCGGACCCACTCCTCGGCGACCCGCTCAGCCCACCGCCTCTCGTCCGGTGTCGGCGAGAAGACACGGTGGATGGTCGCGAGCTGATCTGGATGGATACAACTCTTGGCGTCGTATCCCAGACGTCGGGCCAGGGTAGCGTGTCTTTCAAGTCCCGTCTCGTCCCGGAAGTGGAAGTAGACGCTGTCGATCGCCAGCAGGTCGTGAGTCCGCGCCGCGAGAACGATCTCCGACAGGAGGACGTGTTCCCACTGGCGTTCTTCATCCGGACGCGCGCCCATCGAACGGGCGAGATCGGCGGATCCGACGATCAGGGCGGAGACCTGAGGTGCGACCGCGGCCAGTTCCCGGACCCGCGTCACGCCGGTCGCGGTCTCGATCATCAGGCCGACCCGGGTTTCCCAATCCGCCACGTGACGACAGACGTGCGCGACCCGCTCGACCTGCTCGACCTTCGGCAGGACGACCCACGACGGCCGAAGGCGGGCGATCAACTCCAGATCGGCGGCCAACCCGTCGTCGTCGCCGTTGACCCGCAGCCAGGCCTTCTCTGGTGGGAGACCGAACGGCCAGCCGTCGAGGAGTCGTTGGCGAGCGGCGGGCTTTTCGGAAGCGGAGACGCCGTCTTCGAGATCGATGACGAACGCGTCGGCGGCGAGGCTCGCCATCTTGTCGAGCTTCTCGGTGCGGGAGGCCGGAACGTAAAGCAGGCTGCGGATCAGACCTTCCTCGGACCCATCACCATGACCATGTCACGATTGACGATTCCGCCCGGCGCGGTCTCGATGACGGCACAGTCCTCGAGGATCGCAACAACCCGATCGAGAAGCTTGCGCCCGTTCTCCGGTCGACGAAGATCTCGGCCGCGAAACATGATCGTGACCTTGACCTTGTCACCATCCGCCAGGAATCGACGGGCGTGCCCGAGCTTGGTCTGAAGATCGTGCTCGTTGATATTCGGTCGCAGTTTGACCTGCTTGACCGAGATACGCGCCTCTTTCTTGCGCGCCTCCCTGGCCTTCTTATTCTCTTCGAAGCGGTGTTTGCCCCAGTCCATGATTCGAACGACGATGGGGCGCGCGTCTGCGGCGACCTCCACCAGGTCGAGACCCTGGTCCTGGGCGGTTCGACGGGCTTCGTCCAGCGGGACGATCCCCAACTGTTCACCATCGGCGTTGATGAGTCGGACGGGGGTTAGGCGGATCTGCTCGTTGATTCGGACGTTCTGATCGATGTGCGGTTTCCTTCGTCGCCCCGAGGGCGCGGATGGGACTCATGGCAGACGACGCCGTGCCGGGCGAAATATAACAATCCGCTCGTCGTTCGGCAACCGGGCGGGTCAGGGAGCCCGGTAATCCACCTTCACCGTCGTGCCGATTCCGCCCCGAACGTTGAAATTGCCGTCAATCGTCATCTGGCGAGGCCGGCAGGCCGCGACGAGGTCGTCCAGGATCTGATTCGTCACCGCCTCGTGGAAGTGACCCTCATTTCGGTACGACCACAGGTACAACTTCAGGGATTTCAGTTCGATACAGAGATTATCCGGCACGTAGCGGATCGTGAAAGCCGCGAAGTCCGGCTGACCTGTTTTGGGGCAGACGCAGGTGAATTCCGGGCAATCGAAGGTGATCGTATAGTCCCGCCCTAAGGACGGATTGGCGAAGGTCTCCAGCGCCCGACTCGGTTCGGCGGTCACGATTCGGCCTTGGGCTGCTGGAGGATCTCCACATCGTAGCCGTCGGGATCCTTGACGAAGATGTAGCGGGACGACAATTCGGCCCGTGAGCGCCGGAACCACCAGCCCCGAGACTCCACCTCGCCGATGACGGCATCGAGGTCGTCGGCAAAGAACGCAAGATGACCGAATTGATCGCCCAACTCGTACGTCTGCGGGCCGTGGTTGAAGGTCAGCTCCAACGCGTAGTCCCCCGCCTCGTCGACCAGGAACACCAGCGTCGCCTCGTCTCCGATCGGCTTCCGTCTCGTCTCACGAAGTCCGATGAAGCCCGAATAGAACTCCAGTGACGCATCGAGATCTTTAACTCGCAGCATCGTATGGGCCAGTCGCATTCGCAATCTCCTTCTCCCCCGGGGCTCCACGATCCGTCGAGCATATCAGCCCACCGGCGAGAGCCGCACGGTCACCGAGCGACGATTCCCGGCACGCTGGACCGTCAGCTCGACGTTGCCGTCCACACCGACAAGATCAAAGCGATCTCGCAACGCGTCCAGATCGGGCGTTGACTCGCCGTCGACGGCGACCACGACGTCTCCCAGTCTCAATCGCCGACGCTCGTCCAGCTGCAGTCCCACGATCCCCAGGCGCGACGCGCCGCTCCCGGGCTCCACCGCGTACACCACGACGCCCTCGACCCCCAGTCGTCCGCTTCGTCGACTCGACAGCCACTCGACCCCTTCGATCCCCGGTTCGACAAGCCGACCGTGGAGGATCAACTGGGGCACCAGTCGCTCGATCGCGTCGATCGGGATGGCAAAACCGATCCCGGAGGAACCACCGCTGGGGCTGACGATCGTGGTGTTGACACCGATCAATCGGCCGTCGGAGTCCAGGAGCGGCCCACCCGAGTTACCCGGGTTGATCGCCGCGTCGGTCTGAATGACCCCTCGTATCTTGCGGCCGGTGGGCGAGTCGATCTCTCGATCCAGTGCGCTGACCACTCCCATCGTGAGGGTCTGATCGAGGCCGAATGGATTGCCCAGTGCGAGTACCTTCCGTCCGACTCGCAACACGCCGGAATCTCCCCTCTCGATTCCCGGCTGGTGGGGCGCACCGGCCTCCAGCTTCAGCACGGCGATATCTTTTTCCGGCGCCGCACCGACGACCGCGGCGGGCCAGCGTGTTCGATCCGGCAACGTGACCCACAGACGATTGGAGCCATCGATTACGTGGTAGTTCGTGACGATATGACCTCGATCATCCCAGTAGAACCCGGTCCCCGATTCGCGAGGGATCTCGAAGAGATCGAGACGGAACGAGCGTCGCAGCTCCACACCGGAAACGTTCACAACCGACCGCGATGCTGCGCGAAAGATGTCGATGTCACGAAGCTCCTCGTCGGAGAGTCCGTCGGGAAGCGGAAGACCGGCATTGTCGGCATCGTCGCCATCAGCGACGTCGCCGACGCGAAGTGTCGGGGGCCCTGGCGCAGGGCGAACGGCGCGAACGACCTCGCGACCCATCCAGACGCCGGCCACGAAGACTAACCCGATGAGCAGGGGCACTCGCCAGTTCAAAGGCTCTCCCGTCGCCATGATCGGCCGCCGGCGATACCAACTGGTACCCTCCGTGGGCTTGCATGAGACTAACACCGAGGGACGGTCTTGGCTTCAGCGTACAGGCTCCTGCGTGGCGATGCCGTGCCGCACACGGTCTTGACCTGCGAACACGCCACACCTCTCATGCCCCGGAAGATCCGCTGCTCCGAGTCGCAGCGTCGTCGACTCGGAGAACACTGGGGATGGGATCGCGGGGCCTGGGACGTTTGCAAAGAACTCCACGCCGTCCTGCGAGCCCCGGCGGTCGGCTCGCGGCTCTCGCGGCTCTGGATCGATCTCAATCGTGCGATCGGCGACGCCTCGATGTTCCGAGCGGAAGTCGGCGGCGTACAACTTCCCTGGAACGATCCGCCCTCGATCACGGAACGTCGTCATCGCATCGACACGGTCTATCGCCCCTACCACGATGCAATCGATCGAGTTCTGTCCGATGCGTTACTGCGGGATGGACGACCGCTCGTGTTTTCCGTGCATTCGTTTACATCTCGACTCGGCCGGCGACGACGGGCATTCGATATCGGCATCCTCTATCACCGCTCACCCGCTGCGGCACAACGGATGGTGCGTCACTTCCGACAGGCCGGCTTGCGGGTGCGATACAACGAACCCTATTCGGGGCGCGAGGGAATGATGTACTCGGCCGAACGCCACGCGGCGACGTTCGGGCTGGATTGTCTCGAACTGGAATGCAATCAGGAACTGTTCAAGCGCGTCGACGCCTCCCGGCGGATCGCCAAGATTGCAGGTAACGCGTTACGCCAGATCCATGCCTCGCGATGAGTTGGAAGGACGTGCGGAGCGAATCTGCTCGACCCACGCGCTGATCGCGATCGCGACGATTGTCAGCGAGAAACAGAGGAAGAAGCCGGCAGTGAACCCCTTGCCGTAGGACTCGCCCACAAGTTGGTACAACTGTCGCGCGCCATCCCCGTTGTTCCACGGCAGTTCATTGCGGATGATCCTGAGAAAGAACGCCGTGATCACGGTCAGGCAGATCCCAGCGCCGGCAACGGCGACCATTGCGACTGCCCACCACCGAGTCACTCGTTGCATTGCGCCCCCTTGGCTCTCTGGAGAGCCTCGATCGACGCCCCTGGTCATAGGGGTACGCACGATGCTCCCCGGGCACCATGGCGTTTTGCGGCAAGACCCGGCTTTTCTCGTTGCGGAACTGATAAAATGATCGTTCGGGGCCCGATCCGGGCCTCGCGAGGACCGAACCCGTGCGCCCATGGACCTACAACGGCATCCGACCGTATCGCCGAAAGACCCGCCGGGTGGCCATCGGCGACCTCGCGATCGGCGGCCACGAGCCCATTCGTGTCCAGTCGATGACCACCCCGTCGACCCGCGATACGACGGCGACCGTCGATCAGATAGAGCGTCTGGTCGATGCCGGCTGCGAAATCGTGCGTGTTACGGTTCCGACAACCGGCGACGCCGACAACCTTCCGAACATCCGTGCGGAAATGAAACGTCGACAGATCCGCGTGCCACTCGTCGCGGACATCCACTTCACCCCCGCCGCTGCCATGAAGGCCGTTGAACACGTCGAGAAGATCCGCATCAATCCGGGTAACTACGCAGACAAGAAGAAGTTTGCATCACGTGAGTACACGGATGTGGAATACGACGGCGAGTTGAAACGAATCGAACGCGTGGTTACACCGCTGATCAAGCGAGCAAAAACGCTGGGTGTCAGCATGCGGATCGGAACCAACCACGGGTCGCTCTCCGATCGCATCATGAACCGCTACGGGGATACGCCCGGGGGCATGGTGGAGTCCGCCCTCGAGTTTGTTCGCATCTGCGAGAAACATGACTATCGCGATCTCGTGCTTTCGATGAAATCGTCAAACCCCGTCGTCGTACAACACGTGTATCGGCTCCTCGCGTCGCGGATGTCCGCGGAGCAAATGGACTATCCGTTCCATCTCGGCGTCACCGAGGCCGGCGACGGCGAAGACGGAAGGATCAAGTCGGCGATCGGCATCGGAGCGTTGTTGGCCGAGGGCCTCGGAGACACGGTTCGTGTCTCGCTCACCGAGGATCCGGTCGCGGAAATCCCTGTCGCGCGTGAACTGGTGGCAAACAGCGCGCGCCATCTTGGCGAACTCAAGCAACCCACGGACCCATGGCCGGAGCTCAGGGACCCCCATCGCTACGATCGCCGGGTCGCCGAGCCGGTGACTTGCGGCGCGCTTCGTATCGGCGGCGGCGAGACCGTCGCGGTCGAGACGCCTCTCGTCCAGGTGCTCTCAGAGCCCAAGGCTATCCGCTCGGAACTCGACTCGCAGATCGGGGTCCGCGTGCCGGAAGAGACTCGCGCCGACGTCATCGTGATCGACGCCTTCGAATCGGGAGATGACCAGAGACTTCTCGAGCTTCGCCAGGCACTCCACAACGTCGCCCCACGCGTCGCACTCTCCGCGCGAGTCAAGACCGATGCGGCCCTGGACACGACCGACCGCTGGTGGGCGGCAACGGATCGTCTCCAGGTCGAGTGCGACGTCAACTCGGTCGATACCATCCGAGAGCTTCTTGACTCGGCGGCGGGTGCCGATCGCCTCTTGCTCGTGGAACTTCGCGCGACGCAGGACACGGCGGACCCGTTGAGACAGGTCGTACAGACCGCGCTCGCTTGCATCGATGGATTGAACGCGGCGCCGCTTCGACACGTGCAGTTCGGCCTGGTACCGGATCCACGAATCTCGACCCTGCATGGCTACCGATTACTTTCCGCGGCGCTGACCCACGCTGGGGCTCCCATTCCGTTGGTCCTGATCGACCGCGACGATCGTCTGGACACGGCGAGTCTGCTGAAAACGGCCACTCAGCTCGGCGGTCTCCTCTGTGACGGAACCGGCGATTCAATTCAGGTTCGCCGTTCGGACGCGACGGAGTCACGACGCGTCGCGTTCGGGGTTCTGCAAGCAGCGCGCGTTCGAATTACCCGTACGGAGTTCATCTCCTGTCCGTCCTGCGGTCGCACGCTCTTCGACCTGGAAGAGACAACGGCTCGAATCAAGGAACGGACATCCCATCTCAAGGGCCTGAAAATTGCGGTGATGGGTTGCATCGTGAACGGCCCGGGGGAGATGGCCGACGCCGACTTCGGCTACGTCGGCTGGGGAGAGGACAAGATCGCGCTATTCGTCGGTAAGGAGATGGTTGCGCGGGATATTCCGACGAAGGGCGCAGAGGAGCGACTGGTTCAGCTGATCAAGGATCATGGTCGCTGGGTCGATCCACCGGTTGCGGTGTCTCAGGACTGATCGGGGCTCGGATCGGGACTCCACTCCCGCAATGACCAGCTGCCGGAACCCGCGACCACCCAGGGATGGTCTCTCACGAGACGCTCTCCCTCGAGACGATCCAAGCCCTGGAGGATCACGAGAAAGCCCGAGCCGTCGGTGTAGGCGCCCGCCAACCCCAGTCGGCCGTCTCCATGTAGGTCAAGACACCACCGCCGATGGTCGGCAGAGGCCTCCGGCGCCTGGCCTGCAGATGTCCGCAGGAACTCGAAGACGAATTGACTCATGCGCATTCCCTCACGAGAGTTCGGCCCGTTCGCCGAACTCCGGACAATTCGGGCGATGACCATGCTTCCCCGAGATCTGGTCAGCGAATGCCGTGCGGGCCTCCGACTCTCCGTGGACCAGATGGATCTGTTCCGGAATGCGCGACCCCGACTCCAGCCAGGTCATCAACCCTTTTCGATCGGCGTGGGCCGACAGCCCGTCGAGGGTCAAGACATCGGCACGCACCCTGACCTCGCGGCCATGGATTCGCACCGTCTTCCGACCCTCCTGCAGTAGTCGACCCCGAGTTCCAACGGCCTGGTAGCCACCGAACAACACCGTGTTCCGATGGTCCGGAAGTCGGTAGCCGAGATGGTGCAGCACCCTCCCCCCCGTCGCCATGCCGGACGCCGATATCAGGATCGCAGGATAGCGGAGATCGTTCAATGATTTGGACTGTTCGACGGTCTCGTTGATGACGACGTTCGAGAGACCCAGAGGATCCTCACCTGTGGACAGGAGCCCTCGCGACTCGAGATCGTAAGCGTCGCGATGACGAGTAAAGATCTTCGTGGCCTGGATCGCCATGGGGGAATCAATATGGATCGGAATATCCCGCGGTAGGCGCCCCTCATTCTGCAGTTCTCGCAAAATAAAAAGGAGCGCCTGCGTGCGCCCTACAGCGAATGCCGGAATGACGACCATCCCCCCGCGCTCGGCGGTCCGCCGGATCACATCCTCGAGGAGGTCCTTCGGGTCGTCGTCAGGATGGTCACGATTGCCATACGTGCACTCCATGACGAGGTGATCGCAATCGGGCAGCGGACTTGGGGGAGGAATGATCGGCTGGCTACAACGCCCAAGATCCCCCGAGAAAACACAGCGGATATCCTCACGACCGTTTCGATGCAGTCGAAACTCTACGATTGCGGCACCGAGAATATGACCGGCCGGCCTGAACCGTACGCTCATCGAGTCGTGAATCTGTAGGGTCTCGTCGAACGGAACCGGACGCAGATTTTTCAGCGAGGCGCGGGCTTCCAGCTGCGTGTAGAGCGGCTCCGCCGGTTGATGCTTGGAGTAACCGCGGCGGTTGGCCCAGCGGGCATCCTCCTCCTGGAGGTATCCGGAGTCGGGTAGAAGGATCCCACAGAGGTCTACGGTCGGATGGGTCGCGAGGACGTCGCCTTCGTATCCCCGCTTTACCATCAGAGGCAGGTAGCCCGTGTGATCGATATGCGCGTGAGTCAGTACGATGAGATTCAATTTCGATGGATTTACGGGGGGTGTCGCGCGATTCTGCATCCGAAGGTTCTTCAAGCCCTGAAACAACCCACAATCCACGAGCACCCGAAATCCCTCGTGCTCGATCAGGAACTTCGAACCGGTCACGGTCCCGGTCGCCCCGAGGAACCGAATGCTCGTCCTGTTGGTCACTGGCTCTTCTACCTTCCCCGAAAGGTGGAATTCGGTTGGCCCGACAGATGCGCAATTGGTAGGATTACCAACGTTGCCGACCCCGACAATTGTAGACGCTAACCGCGAGTAGGTGCCCGATGAAGATCACGATCGAATACTGCGCTTCTTGAAATTACAAACCACGAGCTGCCGGTCTGGCAGATGAGCTAAAACGTGCGTTGGGGGTCGAAGCCGAGTTGATCGCGTCCGGTGGTGGCGTGTTCGAGATCCGAGTCGACGACCAATTGATATTTTCAAAAAAAGAACTCGGACGTTTCCCGGAAGACGGCGAAGTTCTGGCCCGGATTGATGAGCCTGCTTGATCGTCTTATCGGTTGGTCGCTGCCTGTAGTTCCCCGCCCGATCGTCCGTCACTTTTCGGAACCTTATATCGCCGGTGAGACGGCCGAACAGGCGCTGCGACGCGTACGGCCACTTCGCGATGCAGGGGCGATGGTCACTCTGGACATCCTGGGTGAGTTCACGACAGCACCCGCCGAGGCAGATCGCAACGCGGACGCGTACCTGAAACTCCTCCGCCGAATCCAGCAGGAAGGTCTTTCGGAGACCAACGTCTCCATCAAGCTGACAGCCCTCGGTCTCTTACTGGACCCGGAGGCTTGCTATCAGCGAATACTGGAAGTGACCCAGCTCGCCGCCGAGCTCGATAATTCCGTGCGTATCGATATGGAAGATGCGCCGTGCACCGACGAGACTCTCCGGACTTACGAGCGCCTGCGGCGCACCATGCCCGCGCATATCGGTGTCGTGTTGCAGGCGAGACTTCGTCGAACGCTCTCCGACATTGACGTCCTGACGACGCAACCTGCCAGTTTCAGGATCTGCAAAGGGATTTACCTGGAACCCGAAGAGATCGCCCACACGGGGTTCGACGAGATCCGCGAGAATTTTGTCGCGTGCACGCGACGGATGTTCGAACGTGGTGCCAAGGTGGCGATCGCAACCCACGACGAATGGCTGGTCGAGCGCGCTCTCGAACTGATCCGCGAGTTTGATGTCTCCCGCGATCGCTACGAGTTTCAGATGTTGCTGGGAGTCCGCGAGCGCCTACGGAACAACATCCTTGCGGACGGCCATCGCCTACGCGTCTACGTGCCCTACGGGGAACAGTGGTACGCCTACTCCGTTCGACGCCTTCGCGAAAACCCGCAGATCGCCGGTCACGCGTTCCGTTCGATGTTCTCGCGAGACTGATCGATCACGGGTCGCAGACGTCCCCTAGTCCGTCGCCGTCGGTGTCCTGCTGGGTCGGGTTGAACTGACTGACACAGTTATCGCAAACGTCGCCGACACGATCGAGTTCCATGTCCTCCTGCCCCGGGTTTGCGATGTAAGGACAGTTGTCGGCGATCAGCAGATCGGCACTGAGTTGAGGATACAGCACAAGATCACTCGACGTCCCACTCGTATTCCAGACAGCGGCCGCGAAGAGATTCTGGCCGGTACGGATGAACGGGAGCGCGGCCAACGTGATGTCGATCTGTGACGAGAAGTCCGGCGGCGCCGCATTGCTCGACTCGTGGGACTGGGGCACAGTGTCCCAGTCCAGCGTGCCCACGGGCATCTCGGGCGATCGATAGACCTCTTCATCGTTGATCCACACGGCATACCCGTCATCGTAGTCGGCGGCCAGGAAGATCCCCGTCAAGACGGTCGAATCGCTGACCTCGAACCCGACGCGGGTGTACGCGGAGATCGTTCCATCCGGAACGACGGAGGCCAGCAGGGGTAGGGTGTTCGGCGGTCCCAGCGTGTCGAAGCCGACGCCATAGGCACCGTTGCCCCACGACGAGTCGTCGAAGACCTCCGTCGTCCATGTGAGACCAAGGCCCGGATCGCTGACGTTGTCGCTATAGCGCATCGCCGGCACCCGATTAATTGCGAGGCGGGGAACCAGAACCAGATCCGTCGACGGCGGCGTGGCAGGAATTCGGTTGTATACGGCAACCGCCAGGACATTGTCACCATTCTGCAATTCGGGTAACCCGATTGACGAGATATCGAAGATCAGCCCGTAGTCCGGCGTCATGCCGTTGCTGGATTCCTTGGAGCTTGGATCGGCGTTCCAGGTCGGCTCACCCACCGGCATTTCCGCAGAACGATAGACCTCGACCCCGTTGATCCACGCGACCCAGGCGTCGTCGTAATCCGCCGCGATCCATAGATCGTCCACCATGCCGACATCCGCGATATTGAACGTGGCCCGGGTGTAGACGGACAGGGATCCCACCGGCGCTGTGGTCTGGATCAGATTCTCGGCGCCGGTATTGGCCTCGTAACCGATGCCATAGGTACCGACGGTCCACGCACTGTCGTTAAAGGCGCTGGCCGTCCACGTGTTTGCGACGCCGGGATCGACGAGATTGGCGAGGTATCGCATCGACGATCCCTCGCCGACGACGATCGTGTCCAGAGGTTGGGTGAATGGGAGAACCTGCGTTTGCACCGAATCGCAGCCACCCGCACACAACCCATCGCCATCGATATCGTTTTCGGGATCGAGTGGACAATCGTCGCAGACATTGCCAAGACCATCACCGTCGTCATCCAACTGGTCGGCGTTATGATCCAGCGGACAGTTGTCGGCCGTCGCACCGACACCATCTGCATCGACGTCGTTCTCTATATCGTCCGGGAACGGATCCGGATTGCAGCCAACGTTCGAAAACTGAGGGTCCCCAAGACCGTCGCCATCGATATCCGTGCATGGATCGCAGACGTCCCCGATCCCATCCAAGTCGGCGTCGCTCTGCCCGATATTCGAATCCAGCGGGCAGTTATCGCTCTCGTTGGGAAGCCCGTCGTTGTCGTTGTCCGGGTCGCACTCGTCGCCTGTCAGGTCCGCGTCGGCGTCCAGCTGGAGTCGATTTGCCGTCGCCGGGCAGTTGTCGCAGACGTCTCCGACGAAGTCAAAATCGCCGTCGGTCTGGCCCACGTTCGACATCGTGGAGCAGTTGTCGCCGTCGTCATTCACGCCGTCAACATCGAAATCACCGCTGCCGGCCATACACGCTGCTGCCGGCGTGATGCCGACGCCTGCAACGCCCAGCCCGATCGGACCGTCTCCGCAACTATTCCGACCTCCGACCAGGTAGTAGTAGCCCTGGCCGACCGCCGGGACTGCCGCATCGTTTCCGGTAAGCTCGGCGAGATTATCGGTGAGACAGGTCTCGTCGTAGGCCCACGCAGCGCCTGCCGTGAAGGTCCCCCGATAGAGGTTGGAGGTAAAACCTTCGGGCCCGCGTAACCACGATAGGGCGCCACCGGAGGTCATCCGCAGACTCGCGCCAATCTGTCCCGGAGTCGAAGCAAGGCTGGGATCGCTCGAGGCACAGTCACAGGCGTCCCCGACCATGTCGCCGTCGAGATCGGCCTGCCCCAGATTGTCATCCAGAGGACAGTTGTCCATGTCGTCGGTGACCGTATCGCCGTCGTCGTCCGACGAGCAGGCGTCACCCTGACCATCGGTATCGGCATCTTCCTGGCCGGGGTTCGCGATCAGGTCACAGTTGTCGGGACCATCCAGGAGACCATCGTTGTCGTCATCGGTGTCACACGCGTCTCCCTCACCATCGTCGTCGGTGTCGGTCTGGTTGGCGTTGGATACGGCGACGCAGTTGTCGCACAGATCTCCGTCCCCATCGGAGTCCCCGTCGGTTTGGCTGCCGTTGGGGCTGGCGGGGCAATTGTCGATATCGCCACAGACCCCATCGAGGTCCTGATCGTTGTTCTCGTCGTCCGGGCAGCTGTCACAGACATCTCCCAACCCATCAGAGTCCATGTCGGACTGACCGTTGTTCGAGATCGCGGGACAGTTGTCGACGGCGAAACAGATGAGATCGCCGTCCGGATCGTTGACCGGATCCATCAGGCACGCGTCACAGGCATCGCCGATTCCGTCGCCGTCTTCGTCCGCCTGATCGAAATTGGAGGTGGCGATGCAGTTATCGCAATCGTCTCCGATCAGGTCGGTTTCGCCGTCTTCCTGACCGGCATTGGCGTTGATCGGGCAGTTATCGACGTCGGCGCAGAAACCGTCGCCGTCGATGTCGTTATTGGCGTCATTGGAACACGCGTCGCAAACGTCACCGATCCCGTCGCCGTCGGCGTCTTCCTGCATGGCGTTTTGGTTCGAGGGGCAGTTGTCATCCTGGTCGCAGATGCCATCGCCATCCCCATCCGGAACCGTGCAGGTACCCTCGAGGCCGATTTCGCGCAGGGCGCTGAAGTCCTGCGTGCGGGATCCCGCCGAGAAGATGTTTTCGGAGCCGAACGTACTGGACGTTCCGTCGTTGTAGTCTGACGAGGGAGTGATGAACGGCGACGGATCGTCCTCAAGCTTGAAGACCTCGTCGTTGCCGATTCCGGCGAGGGGCAAGATCCCTTCGCCCACCGGGCCGAATTGGTCGACCGCCATGTCGTCGCGGATGGTCAGTTGCCAATTCTGGTTCGAAACCTCGAAGTCCTGCGCCGTGATGTAGGTGCCCGTCCCCGACCCACCTGCGTTGAGATTGATCCACCAGTCGTCCCCTGCGGGATCGTAGGAGGCATCGTCTGCCAGGTCTTCGGAAATCGTGATGATCGTTCCGGCGCGTAGGTCCGTCAGGAGCGTGTTGCTGGAAAAGAACAACGACTGCGTAGTCTCGCCGACCCCACCCGTATCATTCGTGAGAGCCAGCTCCCAGTTGGTGATGTCGAGGTGATCACTGGTCACGACCAATTCGAACCAGTCACCGCCATTTCCGTCGATCCGGCCCCAGTAGGTGTCCGACGCCAGGTTGTCGAGTTTGTTCGTTGGCAAGACTGCGTTGTACTCATTGAGAATCAGCGCGCTGGGCGTTGCGAGATTGGCGGCCGCCGGCGTCGCCATGGAGAGGATCCGCAAAGCCGTGTCCTCCTCCGGGAAACGGCCAAAGCTGACATCGGCTGGCAAGCTGCCGTAATTCACGTAATCGATGAGGGCGCCGGTCGCGTCGGTCAGAGCAATCGACCCGCCGCCGGAATTGAGCGCGAAACTCGTGTGAAGGGGTCCGTCACCGGTTTCGCCGTCCACCCAGACCAGCAGCCAGCATTCGGAACAGACGTCGCTGGAAGCGGGGAAAGTCCATTTCGTCGGGGTGAGGTAGTCGTCGGTCAGATGGTATCCCTGGAGATCGATCATCGCAGGTCCCGCGTTGTAGATCTCGATCCATGGATCGGACTCCGATTGCTCATCCATGTTGACCGTTGCGTTAACGGGCAACACCTCGTTGATCGTCAAGGCCGGTACGGCGGCAACGGACCCGGAAGCGGTGTTGGCAAGACCGGGCGTCCCACCCATGGAACTGCTGGCGGCCCAGTTGCCCACATGGGACTCGCCGAGGGTCACGTCGATCAACTCCAGCGAAACTCCGATGCCCGCGGCGTCAGTTGGCCAGGGCGCAACCGCTTCGAACTTGACCGATGCGACCACCGCACCGAACTCATTTCTCAGAGTCAACGTTTCGCCAAGATCGTTCAACGATCCCGAGTAGGCCGTAGCGACGTAATGGCCGCCGCCGTACGTCTGACGAAACAGCGTTTCGTTCTTGGTGACCATCATGTAGCCGTTGGGAGGGATGACCGTACCCGGCGGAAACGTCAGAGCGACACCGTCGAGTCGCCAATCACTCATATCCACGGCATCGATCACCGACGGATTGTAGAACTCGATGAACTCCTGATCCGCATTGGGCAGTCCACCGGCCGGTTGGTACATGATTTCGCTGATGATGACGTCGGCGATCGGGGACTGGGCATCGGGGATATTACAGACGCTGTGGGTCACGTACAGATGGGTGCGTCGCTTTTCGATGAAGTCCTGTTTGAGGATATCGATCGCCTGGAGTTGAGTCTGCGCCACACCGTACTGCCCCCATTTCACGATATCCAGGGCGGCCTCGACGGATGTCTGAGCGTACAGCTCATCGATTCGGGTCTCGTATCGACCCTCGACCAAGAGCAGGTCCATGATGCTTCGAAGACGTCGGAAGTACATCGACTCGACGTCCTCTCCACTACGGAGGATGCGGTCGAGGAATCGATTCAGATTCCCGAGGACGGTTCGCCGATCGATCGTCCCGAGCAGCGGATGACTCGGCGAGACGACCACATCCTCACCGGGGATCGAGTCATGGTCGGCCCAGATGGTGTCGTTCAGCGACGAGCCGAAGAAGTTCCGCCCGAAGGTCAGGTCGAGGTCCCATGCATGGACACCCCACTTGGCGCTGCCCTCGGTCTCCCGATAGAGGAAGTAGTTCTTCTTCAGGTGGTCGTTGTTATGGATCAGATTGCTGACCGCGATGTAGTTGACCATCGTCGGTAGATCGACGTTGTCCAGGAGGAAGGATTCGAGGGCCGCGCCGGAGAGATTGTTGATCTGAAAGATCAGGTCGTGGAGATCCTGGTAATTCTCAGTCAGGCGAGTCTTCTTCTCGTAGTAGGGCACAAGCTGAAACTCGGGACCACGCTCCCGCATGTCGTCGAAGGCCTTGTACCGAGAGGCCGTGCTAGAGAGATTGGAGCGCCGCACCCATTCGGCGTCGGGCGCCTCGAGATAGGTATACAAGCCGAAGAACTGCCCGTTCTGCTCGACTCGGACTGGAAATGTCTGCAGGAATGGCGCGCCGGAATCGCGGAAACTCTCCCACGCCAGCACCTCGCGGATCTGCGTCTTGTCCGCGTAGTTGCTCTGAATACTGAACGTGTCGACCGGACTCAGGATCAGATCCGGCGCCTGGAACTTGTGTCCCTGGGGGAACAGCATCTTCCATGGCGGCTTCGGCCATCCCCGAGAGGACTGCCCTCGGACCCGTGTCTCGATGCCGTCGTAGAGCGTGCCATCGTAGTAAAGAACGGCCGGCTCGGTTTCGTCCGTGAGCTTGTGAGCGAGGGCGTCCGCGTAGTCGACAGGATCGATAAACCAGTGAAGGATCGGTAATGCGGAGGTCAAACCGGTATCGACGGCGACCGTGCCGTCGTACGTCACGGTGTCGTCGTCCCGCGGATAACGGATATCGGCGTTCGTACCGGTCACCTCGACGCGAAACCGCACCAGCGTTCCGGCGATCTGCGACGGGATGATGGCGCCCCAGACTCCGTCCATGCTGGCACCATCCCCGTTGGCACCGTCGTCCAGCATCGGAATCTGAACCTCGGTACCGAAGTCGATCTTGTAGTAGAGACTTGCCGATGCCGCGTCCAGAAGCTCAGCCGTCACGGTAATCGTCGAGAGCGGGATCGCCGGCGCCGGGAATTGAACGTTCTGCACCCACGCCGGATATCCGACCGCGTTGACAGAATTGACGACCCCGGGAGTGCCGTCGTTGGCCAGCGATGCACGCCAGTTTCGCGGCGTCGAATTATCGAGGGTCGGGTCGATGACCTCGAGCGAAGGGCCGAGACCGTCGGGAGTGATGGGCCAGGGGGCGACATCTTCGAATTGAACTTCATCGACAACGACCAACATGTCGTCAAGGACCGCGATGCGCTCGCCGTCACTACTGACCTCGAGCGTAAAGACACCATCCGCCGTTCCGCCGTAGGTCGCAGTGTACTGGGCTGCGTCGGCGGCGATAACGAGCCGCTGCCCGTCCGCAATCATCGTGGCCGGCAAAAAGCAGAACACGACGCCGTCAAAACACCAACCCGTCAGATCAACGGCACCGCCACCGGTGTTGTAGATCTCGATGAACTCGTCGAGGTTATCGCCCGACGCAGGGTTGTACATCAGCTCGGTGATCACGACATCGGCGGACACCGGTGCCCAGAGCACCACCAGAACGCCCACCAACCCAAGAAGCTTGCGAAGACTCAACCATCGTGACCGCACTTCGCCTTCACCTCCGCAGGAGCACGCGCTCCCGCAAGCTCTCACCTAGTAAGGATATTTAGCCTTGTCATACGATCGAAAACCGGTCCCGTCTACCCTGACCCCCCGATCGGATTTCGGGAATATACGGGATATTCGGGAGTTGGCAGGTCGGAACAGCGGTCCCTGCGGACAATCGGACCGCGAGAGGCCCCTACGCCCCGGTTCCCACCTGGTAGATATAGACCAGCTTCCCGCCCAGGAGGGCGGCGTAAAGGACGGCCGAGACCAGTATCGCCAACCAGATCGCAAACGGATTCCTTTGCCCCGCGGGGATTTCTCCTCGGTAGCTCCCGAGCCAGAGCAGGGTTATCGCGGCACACCCGGTCAGGATCCAGCCGGCAACCTCGTGATCCGCAAGGAGTTCCGTCGCGACCGCCCCGGTCGTCACCGAATTGGCAGCGAGATAGCCGGTCACCAGCGTCGGGAGCAGGCAGAGCGACCCGACGGCCAGAAGCTGATGACCCACCCGGATCCAACGCGGTCGTCGGCTCAGATAGCCAAGACAGCCGACTGCCCCACCGGCGGCAAGAAACGCGATGGAGAAATGGACCACGGCGGGATGGAACCAACGAAGCATCGACCCAGCATACCCTGCTCGACGCAGCGGCTAACTGTCGGGATTTCGCTGGCGAAATTCCTCGATCAGCTTCCGTGATTCCTCGTCCAGGTCGGTCGGTGCCTGAATCACGATCCGGGCCAGTAGGTCCCCTGCGACTCGGTCGTCTCCTGCGGGGACCCCTTCACCTCGGATCCTGAGCTTCTGCCCGCTCCGAACACCGGCGGGAACCTGAATTTCGGTCGATCCCGAGAGCGTCGGCACACGAACACGACCGCCGAGGGTCGCCGTCCCGATCCCGATCGTCACGTCGGTCTGCAGGTTTCTTCCGTCTCGATTGAGAGACGGGTGGGGATCGATGCGAACCTCCAGGAACAGGTCGCCCGACGGCGCCCCGCCGCTCCCGGCATCGCCCTTTCCGCGAAGTCGAAGCTTCCCACCGTCTTCGATTCCCGCAGGAATGCGAATCTTCACTCGCTGACTTTCCCGACGAGTCCCCGAGCCGTGGCAACTCGCGCAACCGCTCGCTCCTTGAGACCCTCGGCCACCACAGGTGCCACAGACACCGACCCGCGGCACCTGGATATCGACGGTCGATCCCTGGATGGCCTCTTTGAACGGAAGTCGGATGGCGTGGGTCAGGTCCCGACCCCTTCGCCCCACGGCGCCCCGTCGGCCACGTCGGCCGGCCCCACCGCCCATGAACATCTCGAACAGGTCCGAGAGGTCGCCCATGCCGCTGGTTCGCACATCGAAACCGGCAAAGGGGTCGAATCCCGCCCCGAACGCGTCGTGCCCGCCCTGGTCGTACTGCTGCCGCTTTTCTTGATCGGACAGGACGGCGAACGCCTCGGAGATCTCCTTGAAGCGCTCCTCGGCGGCCGGATCCCCGGCATTGGCATCGGGATGGAATTTCCGCGCCAGCTTGCGGTAGGCGCTCTTGATCTCCTTGTCGTTGGCACCGCGTGCCACGCCAAGAACCGCGTAATAGTCTTTCTTGCTCTTTGTCGGCATCGGTTTCTTCCGGTCGCAGTCTAGGTCGATCCCAGGATAACGGGCAGTTCGCAGGCGGACGGGTTAGGATTGGCATCGGCGGCTGTCAAGGGTTCACAACGGCCCTGAAGATCGGCCGGGAGGATTCGAATGACACACCGTTCCGGGACCGCCACTCTATCGGTCGGCCTGCTCGCCGTCGCTCTCCTCCTGGTCCCGATCGTCCCGACCCACGGAGTCCCCAATCTGGTCGACCCGATCCCGCCGCCGCTCCCCCGTCAGAAGCCGCCGAAAGCCAGCGGTGGTCTGAAGCCGATCGTCGAGGACAACGGCAAGGAGTGGGGACTGAGTGAGGAGTTTCTCGAGCCGCTCTATCTCAGCGCCGAGCGGTATGCGGCCCACGCAGAGAAGTTCTTCTGTCAAGAGACGTCGCTGCAGGCAAGTTACGACGGCGATGGCGGGGTCAGCAACGAAACCAAGCGGGAGTACAGCTATCTTCTCCTGCAGGGCTCCGACGGCGAATCCCTACGAGAGAGTCGACGCGAGTATCGCAAGGACGGGAAGAACTTGAAGGATGGGGAGATCAGCGACGCCGACCCATTCCCGCCGGCCTACGCGTGGGTCTACCTCTTCAGCCGCTTCAATAAGTCCTACTTTTCTTTCCGCATGCTGGAAGAGCGCTTCGACGGATTCGACTGGGTCTACGAGATCCAGTTCAAGGGTGGCCTGCCCTACACCGACGGTCGCGATATCCGACAGTGGGAAGGGAAAGTGCTCGTCGACGTCGTCACGAACACCCCGCTGCATGTCATCGCCGAGCCTTCGGGGCAGACGCCTCGCCTGGAGGCGATGTTCAGGCGCTATCAGAGTTCGTTCAACGTGCTGGGGTTACGCACCGCACCGAAGCCGCTGGGCTACCGCGCCGACATCGACTTTCGTTATCAAGACAAGGAACTCCGCTTTCCCACCCGCCTGCGCTACAACACGTTTCGCGCCGTCGCGACCGGAAAGGTGGTTCCCACACGGGCCTCGTCACGGATCTACGCGAATTACCAGTTCATCAAGATCGACACGGATGAACAGATCGGAACACCCAAGAGTCCCTGAATTCTGACCGATGAAAGATTCCCGGGAACCCAGAGTCGTTAGCGGTGTCCATGACCACCAGGAGGTGGGACCCGATGCCGAACTCGCCGATCTTCTGGAACGGATCCGTCGAGGGGACGGGGACGCTTTCGAGCAGGTGGCGCGCGAACAGGGACCACGACTGTTTCGACTGGCGCTTCGTCTGTGCAGCCAACGCGCCGATGCGGAGGACCTCGTGCAAGAGACGCTGCTGAAGGGGCTCCCGGCACTGAAACGGTTCGAAGGTCGCTCCAGCCTTGCGACCTACCTGACCCGCGCGATGGGCAACCTGTGGAAGAATCGGCTCAGGTCGCGCAGCCGATCCCGCATGGTCGATTGGTTTCGTGGCCTCGGTGGCTCGGCGGCCGAAGATGAGACCGATCTTATCGAGCCGGCCGCGGATCTTCCCGACCCACAGCAACATCTTGAACGCCGGGAAGAGGCGGTCGCGGTGCAACGAGCCCTGAGACACCTCGAACCTACCCGGCGTTGGACGTTGCTCCTCCGTGAGGTCGAGGACCTCTCCTACGAAGAGATCGCCTCGGTCACCGACGTCCCGGTGGGAACCGTGCGATCGCGGATCGCCCGAGCGCGGGCCGAGATGCGTCACCTACTGGAGTCGTCGGCATGAGCTCACACGACGATAAGATGTCCCGGGTTCACGACTATCTGGACGAGCGGATGTCGGCCGACGACCGCGTGTCCTTCGAACGAGAGATGGCGAACAACGAGTCGTTGGCGTCCGAGGTCTCTCGCCATCGAACGTTACGCGACGCGCTGCGAGCGGATCCTACGGCGGAACCTCTGGGCGACGCATTCTACGCCCGCGCGCGAGAGGAATTCGAGTCCCCCACAAGTCGAAGATCGAGCCCGTGGCCGTATGTCGGCCTGGCGGTTGCCGCAGGCCTCGTGCTCGTGCTGTTCGGCCCGCAACTTGTTCAGCCGCCCGAGTCGCCTCAGCCGTCCACCACCGTCGCGACGGAATCGGCCAAGGAGAAACTCGCGGAGGAAGACGCGGAGGGAGACGCGGAGGGCATGATGCGACTCGAGCAGCGGGCTCCCGAAGCGAAGAGACAACAGAAGGATCTCGCCAAGAAGCGTTCGGTCGATTCACGGGATGCGGACGTCGGCGTCGCCGAGATGATGGACGTCGCCGCGCCGCAGGTGAACGGCGTCATCATCGAAGCATCGATGATCGGGCCCGACGAGATACGGGTTGTCCAGCAGGAGGACTCACGCTCCCTCCTGATCGGACGCAATCACCTCAGGCATGGCTGCGGATCGTTCACCTGGACCGTCGAGGGTGACGAGATAGTCGTCCGGGCGATTCCGATGGCCGGCGCTGATGTTCTCGTGGCCGACGGTTGCTCGATCCCCTTACCGCTCGATGAACGACCGATTCGACTTGTAGACCCTCGCGATGAGTGATCACGAGCACGTGATGCCCGTGGAGGACTTCATCGACCTCCACCCCTTTCGCCCACGGGACATCCCCGACGTAGTCGCGTCCTACCTCGAGGCCGCCGTCGAGGCGGGCTTCAGCGAGGTGCGTGTCATCCACGGCAGGGGCATTGGCTTTCAGCGCCAACGGGTTCGCGATGTGCTTGAGGCCCACCCTGAGGTGGAAGATTATCGAGACGCGCCTTCGGAACGGGGGGGGTGGGGCGCAACGATCGTCCGGCTACGTCGGCCTGAGATTGACGCCCCCACGACGGATGACCAGAATGGGACGAAGAGGACCGAACCATGAAAGAGATCGTCACAGTTCACTGCCCGTGCTGCGAGACCCGACTTCGGGTCGATGTCGCCACCGAGGCGATCGTCTCCGAAGAGCGTCCGAAGAAGAAAACGGACCAGACCTTCGACGAGGCCGTGCAGAACGTTCGTGCGGGGGCCGGACGCCGTCAGGAAGCGTTCGACCGAGCGTTCCAGCAACAGAAAAATAGGGACGACCTGCTGGACAAGAAATTTGCGGAAGCGAAAGAGAAGGCCAAGAAAGACAAGGACGAACGCCGAATCAATCCGCTGGACTTTGACTAGGCTCCTCGAGTCCCCGCTCCTCCCGCGAACGCTGGTATAGATCCGGACGTTCGGCACTATCGAAACCGAAGCGGATCGCCTCCTCGATGAGACGATCAAGACGACCCCGGAGCCGGACAAGCACCCACTCGTCTTCCGCCGCGACGACGACCAGCAACTGACGAATCTTTCCGTCGTCTTCGCGAGTCAGGACGCGAACCTGCTCGTCGCCATCGTTCATCCGTACGAGCGCGTTCCAATCCTCGAAAACCTCATCGAATGCTCCGCTGTCGGCCGCGGAGCGGCCATCGCGATAGCCACTTAAGTTGTAGACGCCGACCTCGACTCGGCGGAGTCCCCTGAGCCTGGGGATGTCGGGCTCGTTTGCGAAACTCAGCCCCATCCGGGCCAGCCAGACCCCGGATCGCGTCACGGTGATCCCAGCCTCTTTCTCGAGCTCCACGCCGGAGCTTCGGCGAACGTCGCGTCGGAGGGACTCGGGACCGGTCATACGAATGCAACCGGTGGAAACGATCCCGACCACCAGTGACAGCAAGAACAGAGAGTGGCGCGTCAGCCTCGAGCCTCTGTTAGTCCACATCGATCGACTCCAGTCCTGGAATGTCGAGTTGCTCGCCGATCTGGCTGAGCGATTCGAGATCGATCTCCCCGGCCACATTGGCGAAGATCAGCTGACCCTCGGACATCTCGATGACCATGACCACAAGCCCCTGGATCTGCTCTTCGTTATTGAGCACCAGGACCTTGATCTCCGCATCTTCCTCTCGAACCCGCGCCAGGCGCTGCCACCCGCGACTCTGGAGGTCCTCGTCGATCTGGCGAACCTGCCGACGGGTGCGATCCAGCTCGGCCTCCTTGAGCGACAGGACCACCACGTTGATCGACTCGAGTCCGCCGGCCAGGGCGTGAAGCTCGGGATCGATCTTGGTGATCGCTTTCAGGAGTGCACCGCGGAGCGAGACTTCGATGCGCACATCCTCGTCGTCGGCCAGCCGCAGAAATTGTTCCGGATCGATCTGTCCAGGAGGGGGGTCGGCCGCCATACAGGCGAACGCCATCAGCAACGTGCAACTGCCGATGAATAAGCGCTTAAACATCTCCGCCTCCTTGCCGACCCGGCTCCGACGCTGTCGGCCACTGGATCGGAATTTCACGCAACGCCGTCGAAACCTCGTCACGGATCACTTCCCGGGCCCGATGGGCCGCCGCCCCGCCCCGTCGCAAGGCGCGAGAGGTGACGGCCAGAGCCACTCGAGCTTCCTGGGCGGCCCGCTCGAGATCTTCCTGGGGGATGGTGTCGACCTGGGCGCGGTCGATCGGCGCCGCCGGTGGCCCGGCAGGCTCCGTCCGATAGAGCCCCGTGAAGCCGATGAGCGCCACCGTGACGACCGCGGCGGCCGCCAGACGCCAATCGACCATGAATCCGAAGAACGGATTGTGCGATCGACGACGAACCGTCTGCTCAAGAACCGAATCCAGGATGCTGTCGGGTAACGCGTCCATCGACAGCGACTGCAACTGGTACTGCACCTGCTGCATCTCTTCGGCTTCCAGGCGGCACGGCTTACAACCTGCGAAATGACGATCCCGTGCTGCGAGATCGCTCGCGGAGAGCGGATCCCTCGGGTCGGCGTCGAGGAGTCTGTGGGTCCAGGCGCGAACCTGCTCGCACATCCCCCCGTCCTCTTGTCGAGTTCTCTTCATAACGTTACTCCCGTGCGGACAAGTCGTGTCCGCAGCCGCTCACGGGCCCGATGGAGTCGGGCCTTGAGCGTTCCGATCGGAATCTCGAGGGTTTCTGCAATCTCGTCGTAGGGCATGCCCTGGATCTCCCGCAAGACCACGACCGCGCGATCCTGAGGTTTGAGGCTCGACAGTGCATCGCTCATCATCTGACCGAGCTCACCGGCGTGGACCTGCTGCCATGCTCCGTGGCCCATCGCCCGCTGTTCGTTGACGACGGCGTCACCGTCGTCAACCTCGGCACGGACCTGACGTTTCCGAATCAGATCGATGCAGAGATTCTTCGCCGTTCGTAATAGCCACGCCCTGACGCGGGAAAAATCCACGGTCTCCCGATGACCCCAGAGACGGATCAGCGCCTCCTGAGCCACGTCCTGGGCTTCGGCCTCGCTACGAAGCATCATGCGGGCATACTGGTAGACTCGGTCCTTGTGCATGCGTGCGGCGCTCTCGTAAGTTTCTTCAGTCATTCCTTCACCCAAGGAACGGTCCACACGGGGAAAAGTTGCACCTTGCCGGTTCTCCGCACGGAGCTACAATGGTAGCCCGTCCAACGGCTGGAGACCCAGACCCGAAACCCTTCCAGAATCCAATGAAACCGGGCCACGAGGCCCGGAGAGGAGATCCTGAGAATGCTGACCATGTCCCTTGCCCGACGTCTATCGATCGCCATCCTCCTGATCCTCGTGCCGGCGCTCGCGCTGGCCCAGGAAGACCCTAAGCCGAAGCCGACCTCGGGCAACGATCGGATGTTCCTCTCGTTCATCGAGGACGCGGCCGTCGTCGATTCCCAATGGTGGGAAGGCCAACTGGAGTTGGTCGATGGCGACGGCTTTGACGCGACCATCGTGCGCCTCGTCGCCGCCTTCCAACCGTACGAGGATATCGAGGTGGGTGGACGGGTCGGCTTCGGCGACACCGACATCGCCGGGATTGGGACACCCGACGGCTCCGGCGCCACGGACCTCGACCTGTGGTTCAAGTACCACCTCGGCTCCAATCGAGGTAACGGCGAATTCGCCGTCGGCGGAACGCTCGTGGTTCCCACCGGCGACGACACCGCCGGACTCGGATTCGACGCGTTTGCCGCCAGCGCGTTTGGTGCCGGTCGCTGGCGATTGGACCGCGGGATCGTCAGCGGACACGTCGGCCTTCAGATCAACGGCGACGGTCGCATCTTCGGCTCGCCGGATATCGATGGCGAGATCGCGCTGCAGGCCGGCATCGGGCTCCTGTTTCCTGTCTCCGACACACTCTCGGTGATCGGCGAGTTTGATTACAACGGAGAGCGTTTCGAAGGGGCGGATTCCGATTCTCGCGTCCTCGGCGGCGTCAACTGGCGTGTGACCAATCGCGGTTCGATCCGTGGCGCGGTGAGTCTTGGGCTGACTGACGGCGCGCCGGACGCAACGATCATCGGAGGTTACGCGGCGGTCTTCTAGGACCGATCCTCGAGCACCCGATCGGGAAGCTGCTCGATGGCACCAAGTCGGGGAGCATCGCTTCCCGGGTAGAGATCGTGACGATCAAGCAGGAACGCCCGGAGCCCCGCGGCCCGGGCGCCTGCGACGTCGACCGCGGGGACGTCGCCTACAAACACGGTCGAGTCCGCGTTCGCACCCATCTGCTGCAACGCGATCCGGAAAATCTCCGGGTCCGGCTTGGCCACACCCACCACGTGGGAATCGACGACGGTCTTCAGGAGACCGTCGAACCCCGCGTCGTTGAGATCTTGCTCGACCCGACCCTCCGCGTTGCTGACGACGCCGACCGGTATGCCGGCCTCGTGAAGACGCCGGACCGCGTCGATCGCTCCCGGAATCGCAACCGTCCAGAGGCCAAACCGTCGGTGGGCCTCCCACAGCGAGTCAATCATCGCTTCCTGCACATCGACCTCACGCAGACCCGCCGCAAAAATGATCGACTGGAAGTAGTCCCGCCAACGCTCGGCGGTACTCCCCCCGGTGGCGACGTGGTCATTCACCTCCTTGCGGGCCATGGCCTCGAAGCGAGAGAGATCACCCTCGCTCACCTCGACACCCCGTGCGTCGATCAGGCGTCGCAGGTAGGCGTAGTCCAGGTCCAGCAGGACGCCACCGGCGTCGAGGAGGACGCATTCGGTCACAGTCGCGTCCCGCACGCGGGGCAGAAACTCTCCCCGCGACTGACCGTCAGTCCACAATCGCGACACGCGACGGTCCCCTCTCCGCCGTCCACCGGGGCGTCGGGGCGAAGAATCTCGCTGGCGCGACGAAAGAGCTGGGATTCGATGCGTAGCCAGTACTCTTCGTCGGTCGGCGCATCCAACGCTGCGTCGGGAGCTTCCCGCACGAGGATATCGGCGCGAATACTCTCCGCCCGTAACTGGTCCCGCGACGTGCGCGCCTCATTAAGATCGAGGAAACCGCAGTACTCCAACATCTGCGGCGCGACCGCTGCATGACGGGCGGCGTCCTTCTTCTCCGGCACCCGTTCCGGGGGCGGAGCCGACTCCAGGTCGGCGATCAGGTCGACATCACACGTTGCGCATCGTGTGAATCCTTCCCGGAATTCGTCTCTACACTGGGGACAGTACATCGTTGGTTCTCGCTCCCTGAATGAACAGATCTACAAATCGAAAAGATCATGACGCACATGGTCCGCGCAGGGTAGCCCACGACGCACCCGATCGATGGCCGTCAGGTCGATCGTGGCCGTCACGGCCCCCGGTGCGCTGACCCGCCTCGCGACCACGGCCCCCCACGGATCGATCACGACCGTCTCGCCGTGGGACCTACGGTCCGCATGATGGCTTCCGGTCTGCGCCGGAGCCACGACCCAGCACTGATTCTCGATGGCCCTGGCACGAAGAAGTGGCAACCAGTGCGCGGGCCCGGTGTAGGCCGTGAACGCCGCCGGAACAAACAGCACCTGAGCGCCCAATTGCATCTGTCGACGATACAACTCCGGGAACCGCAGGTCGTAGCAGATCGACATCCCGAGCTTCCCCAGAGGTGTGTCGGCCACGACCACCTCGGCTCCGGGCTCGACGGTCTTCGATTCCTTGAGCGTCACACCGCCTCGAATCGCGATGTCGAACAGATGGAGCTTTCGATAGGTGGCGGCGATCGCCCCCGCCGGGTCGATCAGAATGGAGGTGTTGGAGATCCGGCGCCGCCCCTTACGTCGCTCCGGGAAGGAACCGAGGAGTAGATAGCAGTTCAGGCCGGCGGCCAACTCTCGCAGTTCGGTGACGATCGGGCCGTCCAGGCCCTCGCGGATGGGAACCGGCAGCCCCTCCTTTCGGAGGTAGGCGAAATTCTCGGGAAGCGCGATCAGATCTGCGCCACGGCGAGCCGCCCGTCGGATGGCGTTTCGACTGTCATGAAGATTGCGGGCGACATCGGGGGTCGAGGTCATCTGGAGGGCCGCGACGCTCCACCTCTTCCGGCCCTTCTTTGCCACGCCCCGTACCCCCACCCTTCACCGACCGGGTCGACCGTGGCATGATGGCATACCGTCCGGACGGGGGAATCGTGCGTGGCGCATCAATCCCATAACTCGTTGAATTTAATAGACTTATGCTATATTTCGTCAACTATTTTCTCCAACGACACAGAGGGGCGTTAATCATCTGCAGCCCCAGGCGTTATTAAATTGAGGCTCACCTCAGGAGGGACCCCATAGTGAGTGCAGCTCAGGCACAGAAAACCGGATCGGCCGCCGGCGGCGAACTGGAGCAGGTCTACCGCGACCACAGCCAGAGAGTCGTGCGCGCCGCTTATCGGGTCACGGGAAGCATGGACGACGCCCAGGATGTCCTGCAGACCGTCTTTCTTCGGCTCGTTCGTCGGGAAGGCGGGTCCCCGTTGTCGGACAGTCCCGGCAACTACCTTCATCGAGCCGCGATCAACGCCTCGTTGGACATCGTGCGCTCCCGCACCGCAGCCCGATCGGCTCCCCTCGAGGATATCGAGCCGACTCTGGCAGGTCGGGAAGACGAGTCCCCGGATCGGCTTCAAGGATCCAGCGAGATCCGCGAACAGATCCGGCTGGCGCTGGCAACGATGAGCCCCAAGTCTGCGGAAATATTCGTCCTTCGTTACTTCGAGGGATATGGCAACCACGAAATAGCAAAAATGATGGGAACTTCCCGAAGCACGGTGAACGTGATCCTGCATCGCACACGTCAGAAGTTGCGCGATGCCATCGGTTCGTATGTAGGAGCAGAGCAATGAACAGCAACGACCTCGAAAAGATTCTCGATAACGCAATCGACTCGGTCCGCGAGGACAACCTCTCGGCGAAGGACGAGCAGCGCATCACCGACGATGTGTGGCGCGAGGTCGAGAAGGCCCACGCCGAATCGATCGCCGGCACGGAACAAGAGGAACTCGGTGCGCGTATCCGCGACTGCGCTGACTTTCAGGCCGTGATTCCTGCGTACCTTCGGAACAGCCTGTCGGAAGCGAAGGCCCTGCTCCTGGAAGATCATGTCGGCGAGTGCCTCCCCTGCAGGAAAGCGCTCAACGAGTCACGATCGCGTCACGGAGGCTCGACGGCACCGGTCAAGCAGCCCGGCAACAGTCGCCTCGCCGCGTGGGGCTGGCGGATTGCCGTCGCCGCGACGATCTTCGTCGCCCTGGTGGGAGTCGGCTACAACAGCTCGGTCTTCTCGATTCAGACCGGCGGGATGATCACGATCGAGAACCTCGACGGTGAGGTCTTGCAGGTCACCGAGGACGGCACGACGGCGCTCAAGGCCGGAGACACCATCCAGACATCCGGCGGCACCGCCCTGCGAACCGGCAAGGGCTCTCGCGCAATGCTCCGACTCGAAGACGGTTCGCTGGTTGAGATGGACGAGCGCGCGGAACTCGCCGTCAAGAACCAACGCAAGCTATGGGCGCTCAACGAGCGTGACCGGATCATCGATCTTGAACGAGGAAGCATCATCGTCGAGGCGGCCAAGCAAGAGAACGGCCGGCTTTACGTCAACACCGACGAGGCCAACGTCGCGGTCACCGGAACCACCTTCGCCGTCAACCACGGCATGAAGGGGTCCCGCGTTTCGGTCATCGAGGGTGAGGTCCACGTCGGGCACTCCGGTCAGACCGACATCCTCCTTGCCGGTAACCAGACCACCACGAATGAGCGACTTGATGCCGTTCCGGTCGCCGACGAGATCAGCTGGAGTCAGAACCGAGAGCGTCACATACAGGTCCTCGCGGAGTTGACCCGCATCACCCAGGAGATCGAGCAAGAGATCCAGGGACCGTCGACCCGCTACTCCACGACGCTGCTCGATCGTGCCCCCGCGGATACGGTGATCTACGTCGGCATTCCGAATCTCGCCGAGACCCTGGCCGACAGCTACCAACTGCTGCAGGAGAAGGTCCAGGAAAACACCCTTCTCTCGGAATGGTGGGATGAAGCCGTCGCCGAGGGCGACTTCGAAGAGGACCTCGAGCGGATGATGGATGAGCTTCAGGCCTGGGGTGACGAACTCGGTGACGAGATTGCACTCACCGTCCAGATGGACGCATCGGGTGGTGTCGTCGAGCCGGTGATTCTGTCCACCGTTCATCGACCGGCCGGATTCGGTCGCTTCGTGCAAGACCGCATCCAGGGGATCAGTGACGAGGTGGGCGGTGACAGTCCGATTATCGCCGTCGTTGAAGATGGCAGCATGGCACCGACCGAGGCCGACATGTTTGTCGCGGTTCGTGGCGACCTGGTGGCGTTCACTCCCGAGCGTGCACAGATCGACGCGTTCACTCGCAACTTGCGGGGTACGGCACCTTCGACATTTGTCGGTCAGCCGTTCCACACGCGCCTCGATGAGCTCTATCGTGAGGGTGTTGAATGGGTGATCGGTGTCGACGTGGCGACCCTCGTCGACGCTAACGATGTAATCGACAATAGCGATTCGATGGCCAAGACCCTCGGCATCCACGACATGCAGCACGTCATCGCCCAGCGCCAGAAGAAGGGTGACAACGCAGAGACCAGCATGGTCCTGACCTACGGCGAACCCGATCGTGGTCTGGCCTCGTGGCTGGCCGATCCGGCCCCGATGGGTACTCTGGACTTCATCTCCCCTAGCGCGACACTCGTAGCCGCGTTTGCCATGGAAGACTCCAGTTCGGCCGTCGAGCAACTGCTCGAGAAGCTCGCCGGCAAGGGCTCGCCGGTCGGAGAATGGCTGGACGAGTTTGAAGGCACCGGCCGATCCAGTATCGTCGACGATGTGGCGGCCTCGATCGGTGGCGAGTTCGCGTTCGCCATCGACGGTCCTCTCCTTCCGGTTCCCTCCTGGAAACTGGTCATGGAAGTCTATGACCCGATGACCCTCCAGATGACCCTTGAGTGGGGTGTGGGCCAGTTGAACAGTATCGCTGCCGAGAATGACATGGACGGTTTCCGTATCGTCCGTCACGGAAACGCTTACGAGTTCAAGTCCCTGGATACCGGCCTATCGGCCCACTACACCTACCATGACGGCTACATGGTTGTGGCGGCCTCTCGCGGCCTGGTCAATCGTGCACTCCAGACACGGAGGTCCGGTGTGACGCTGTCCAGTTCCCAGCGATTTGTCTCGTTGCTTCCGGAGGACAGCGAGGCCCATTTTTCGGCCGTGCTCTTCCAGGACCTGGGTTCGGTCGTCGGACCGGTCGCCCGGCAGCTCCAGGGGATGGCCGACGAGTTCAACGGTCCTCAGCAGGATATCGTCGCGGCGTTCAGCGGTGTGATGAAACCTAGCCTGACGGTCGCTTATGGGGAACCTTCTCGGATCCGATTCGTTCATACCACTGAGGGCGGCATGTTCAGTTCCGGACTAATGTCGCTTCTCAGCCTGGAACACCTCATGAATGTGCAAGAATTACTCGATCATGCGGCCAGGGCGGGCGATCAACACGCTCAGCCCGCCCTGGACCCATCGAGTGACGAAAGCGTGGATCAGCAGAACCGGACTTGACGCAAAACATAATTGAGTTTGACGGACTCGGAGTTCGCTTCGGTCGACACGAGATTCTCCGTGACCTGCACGGGAAGCTGGCCGGTCGTGCGATCGGATTGCTTGGCCCTAACGGGGCCGGCAAGACGACCCTGATCCATACCATCATGGGCTTTCACCCGCCGACCAACGGGACGGCTCGTGTGCTCGGCTTGGATATCCGGACCGAGAATCGTCGCCTGAAGTCCCGCATCGGCTACATGCCCGAGCGGGACGCGTTTGTCGCGGGCATGACCGCGGTGCGGCTCGTTCGATTGATGGCGGAGTTGAGCGGTCTCGGACCACGGGCGGCGCTGGAACGGGCCCACGAGGCGCTCTACTACGTCGGGCTGGGCGAGGCCCGCTACCGCAAGCTCGAGTCCTATTCGCTGGGCATGAAGCAGATGGCGAAACTGGCGCAGGCGATCGTTGCCAGCCCCAGCCTGATCATCCTCGACGAGCCGACCAACGGACTCGATCCGCCCCATCGAGAGCGCATGCTCCGACTGATCAAGGAGATCAAGAAGGATGGGGACGTGCGCGTGATCCTCTCGTCGCACCTCCTGCGTGATGTCGAGGAGGTCTGTGACGAGGTCATGATCCTCAAGGACGGACGCATCGCCTCGACGTGCGATCTTGAAGAAGAGCGTCGAGCCAATCGCAAGTTCATCGAGATCGAGACATCCGGCAATGACGAGTCGTTCGGCGCTGCTCTCGAAGAGATGGGTTGCGAGATTGCAGTCCTTTCGCGCAATCGGATCAAGACGGTCCTTCCGACCGGTGTCGAGATCCGAGATCTCTATGAGATCGCCGCCCAACGAGAGATTCAGATCCGACGACTGGACTTCAAGAGAAACTCCCTACAAGACATTTTCCTGAAGGCAATGGGGGCGTCTAGTGGCGGTCTATGAGCGCAACTACACGGGCTACGACGGCGAGCTGACCGACGAGCGGTCGCGTTTCCTGGTCATTCCCCGCTTCGCCATCGAAGAGGTCTTCAAGTCGAAGCTGGTGTTGATCTTCTTCGCGCTCCCCGTGATCGGCACGCTTCTCGTCTCGATCCTGATCTACCTGCCCCACAACGCCGCGGTCCTGAAGTTGTTTCAGGAGACTTCCGGCGGAATGGCCCAGGAGTTCTTCAACTACGGCACGGGGTTCTTCCGAGGCTGGACCATCTATCCGTCGATGATGTTGGCATTCATCATGGTGTTCATCGTCGGCCCCCCGCTCGTGTCGGCGGATCTGAGGAACAACGGACTGGCGCTCTACATGGCCCGTCCGTTCAGCCGCTGGGAGTACATCCTCGGTAAGCTGGCCGTCCTCGTGCCCCTGCTCGCAGCGGTGGGTTGGGTGCCCTCGATGTGGTTGTTCGTCTTTCAGAGCTACCTGGCAGGGATGGATTGGTTCAAGGTCAATTGGCGGATCGGGCTGGCCATTCTTGTCGGCCAGGGGCTCTGGGTCCTGTTCCTCTCGCTGATTAGTCTGGCGATCTCGGCCTACGTGAAGTGGAAGCCCGTCGCACGAATGGCGATCCTCGCCGTACTGATCATCCCGATGGGGGCCGCACCGATCATCAACCAGTTGCTAGACACGAAGCTTGGCAACGTGATCAACATGATGAACATGATGTTGACGCTGAGCGACGGGATCATGGGTCTCGCGACCCCTCGCGGTTTCCCGGTAGGGTTGGCTGGGTTCGCCTTGCTTGCCGCCGTCGGCCTCGCGTTGGCAGTCCTGTCCCGCAAATTGCGCCCCTACGAGGTGGTGGGATGAGTGATCTGACCATCCGCTTCGAGGATGTATCGAAGTTCTATGGCGAGGTGCTTGGCGTCAATCGCGTCGAGCTGGATATTCCACCGGGAATTACCAGTCTGGTCGGCCCCAACGGTTCCGGCAAGACGACCTTGATGAATCTCGTGAGTGGACTGCTGCAGCCGAGCCAGGGAAAGATCACAGTACGAGGCATCGACACCGACGACCCCGAGCGGCTGTTCAGAGAACTCGGCTACTGCACTCAGTACGACTCATTCCCCAAGGGCATGCGTGGACTCCAGTTCATTCGCAGCTATCTCAGAGTGCACGGATACGATGCGGCAGAATCCCAACGACGGGCCGAAGCCGCGATCACTCGCGTGAATCTGATGGACGCCGCGGACCGCCGCGTCGCCGGGTACAGCAAGGGCATGCGTCAGCGCGTCAAGCTGGCGCAGTCCATCGCCCACGATCCATCGGTCCTGATCCTGGATGAGCCGCTCAACGGCCTCGACCCCATGGCGCGCGCCGAGATGATCTCGCTGTTTCAGGAGCTGGCCGAGGCCGGCAAGAACGTCATCATCTCGAGCCACATCCTCCACGAGGTCGATCTGATCTCGAATCAGGTCATTCTGCTGAACGAGGGCTACGTCGTAGCGGAGGGTGGCATTCAAGACGTTCGCGGAGAGATGGACAAGCACCCGCTGCAGATCCTGATCCGTTGCGACAAACCCAGCCTGCTCGCCTCGAAGGTCTTCGAGATGGACAGTGTTGTCGAGGTCAAGATCGACCCCGATCAGCAGGGATTGCTCCTCAAGACGAAGGACGCCGACAACTTCTTCAGTCGGCTCAATCATCTCGTCCTCGACCATGAGATTAAAGTCGAGCGCGTCGCGCCCGCAGACGATGACGTTCAGGCGGTCTACCAGTACCTGATCGGTCAGGATAAGGGGCAAGGATGAACGGCCTCTGGCTAAGACAGATTAACGGAATGCTCAGCTTCGAGTTGAAGAAGAATCTCCTCAGCGCTCGGGCGATTCCGATCTACGCGTTGTCCCTGCTGCCGGTTGCCATCGTTACGCTAGCGATCGCGGTGGCCGCTGCGACGGGCGGCGACTTCGACGGCGTCGACAGTTTCTCCGAGTGGTTCGCCGGACTGTTTCAGTTCCACCTCCATTTCGTCGTCTTCTTCGGTTGCGTCTGGCTGTTCATGAATCTCTTTCGGGGAGAGATCCTCGATTGCAGCCTGCATTACTATTTCTTGTGCCCGATTCGACGGGAAGTCTTGATGGCCGGCAAGTTCATCGCCGGCTGGCTTTCGGCGGTCGTGTTGTTTTCCATCAGCGCGATCTACTGCTACGTCGCCCTGTACATGTTCATGGGCAACTCGCCGCTCCATCTCGATCATCTGTTTGCGTATATAGGCATCATCATGCTCGCCACATTGGGGTACGGAGCCGTCTTCGTCGTGGCCGGCATGTTCCTCAGGAATCCCATCATCCCGGCGCTCGTGATCTTTTTCTGGGAGGGCATCAACGTATTCCTGCCCGCCGCGCTCAAGAAGATCAGTATCGTCTTCTACCTCCAAGGTCTCTATCCGGTCGTGATGACCGAAGGCCCGTTCGCCATCCTCGTCGACCCCCCACCGATCTGGATGACCGTTCCTGGACTGCTCCTGCTTACGGCAGTGATCCTCCTGATCGCCGGGCGACGGATTCGGCGCATGGAAATCTCTTACGCCCAGGATTGATCGGCTTCAGGGACAGAGCCGCAAGGATGCCAGCAGCCTCGACACCGTCTCGCGGTCCAGTTCGCGATCGATGAGTTCCGCCGCTTCCGAGCCGACGATCGGCGCCGGTGGGCCGACCAGAAGTTCGTCTACCACGACCGGGTCGGGTGCATCGACCATGGCACGGGCCCAGACGAGGATTATCGGTCGGTCGACCGGTGTGCATCGCAGCGCAACGATGGCGACGCTCCCCCATCCGGTCGATGTCGGATGGACTCCACCTTCGCTTATCCTGTAGATCCGCTCCGGTAGCTCCTTCGGTGACGGCCCCGACTGACGCAGGAGCTGCCCCGGACCGATGTCGAATTCGAGGAAGTCGCGGAACTGCTCGTCGACGGCGACGAACAACTCATCGGGATCGGAGAGCCAACTCTCCCACAGCTTGGACGACCGGACTTCCGTCACAAGCAGATACTGTCCGGGCCTGCCGTCACTGTCCCAGTGGGTGGAGCCGATAGGCTCGCTCGAGAGCATCGTGACACGCGAGGCCCACGGCACCTGAACGGCGAAGCCGTAGTTGAAGCCCTCCGGCGGCTCGACGAGGCCCAGCGTCTCGAGAGCCCGCTCGAGACCGTGCTCCGGCTCGGTCAGTTGCCGCGTGGTCGCACGACTGAGCATGAACAATGAAACCAGGCCGATGACACCGCCAATGAGGACCACCACGGCACAACCGATACACCCCTGCCACCAACGACTGCTTCCGCCGTCAGCCCGCATCGTGATCCGGGCCGGATGAACCCCGCCTCAGGGTCCAACGGGTGATGACGAGCCCAATCAACGTGATCAGGACGATCGCCAGCACGGGAAACCAGAGCGCCACGGAGACACCGGCCAGAGCGACACCGTCCTCTGCAACCGACAAGACGGGGTTCCCGAGTCCAGCGGTAAAGACGGTCGAAGCGAGGCGTGCCTTGGATTTCCCGACGTGAACCACCCCTGCGACGCCGCCACCGAGGACGATCCCCAGCACCACCGACAGCAGCGGGTCCAACTCGGTGACGACAGCAACGGCCAGGATCGTCCCCGCGATGGGCTTCACGAACAACGCCACCGAGTCGAGGAAATTATCGATGACGGGAAATTTGTCGCCGACGACCTCGAGAAGAACCGCCACCCCGAAGACCACCAGAGTAGCGTCGGACCCCAACCACTCGAATCGATCCAGGAGTGGAATCCAGTCGAGACGCGCCGCGAGCCCGGTGACGAACAGCGGGAGAAAGGCCCGCAAGCCGGCGCAGGCCGCCAGACTCACGCCCATGGAGAGCTGCCAGATGATGGGTAGGATCTCACTCATGGGAAATCAGCGGATATGACCCAGTCGCGAGATCACCGTTTCGATCCGACGGCGATAGGTCTTGGTGTCGAGGCCATCCAGGGCCGCAAGAGCCTCCGCGAGCTTCTCTGCCAGATCCGGCTGCGACAGATCGACACAGGCCTGCTTCGCCTCCAGGATCCGGGTGCGGATGACATCCAGGTCACCGACCTGGATCGCGTTGAGATAAGCAATGAGCTGCGAGGAATTCATCAGGAAACGGAGGATAACCCGCTCCCCTGGGGGTCGCAAGATCCTGCACCGGCGGGTCCATTTTTTTGGGAAAGTTGGTATATTGCTTCCATGGCCGCCCTCGATAGGATGTAGATGCTCAAGAAGATCCTCTCCCTGATCCGGGGTCGGCGACAACAACCGTCCGCCTCGCGGTCCGGCCATCGTCGCGCGACGGCCGATAACCCCATACGAGTTCGACAGCCGATCCCTGATCGCGACCTCGATTCGGATGCCGTGAAGATCGTCCGACGGCTGGTTCGGCACGGTCACGAGGCGTACCTCGTCGGCGGCTGTGTCCGGGATCTCCTTCTCGGCGGACATCCCAAGGACTTCGATATCGGGACGTCCGCCACGCCGGGTCAGATCAAACGCCTGTTTCGCAACTCGCGGATCATCGGCCGACGGTTCCGGCTGGCCCATATCTACTTTCAAGACCGCAAGGTCATCGAGGTCGCGACGTTTCGGAGTCTCGAGGAGGCACCGTCCGAGCCCGGTAAGGACGCCGATCTGCTGATTCGCGACGACAACGTCTTCGGTACACCGGCCGAGGACGCGATCCGTCGAGACTTCACCATCAACGGCCTGTTCTACGACATCGACAAGCAGACGGTCATCGACCACACCGATGGTCTCGAGGATCTTCGCAGGCGTGTGGTGCGGACGATCGGCGATCCTGCGGTCCGACTCCGCGAGGACCCGATCCGGATTCTTCGCGCGATCAAGTTCGCCGCCCGTCTCAACCTCGAGATCGAGACGGAGACGCTTACTGCCATCAAGTCGTATGGCACAGAGATCGACAAGTCCGCGCCGCCGCGGGTCCTGGAAGAGATCTATCGGTTCTGCCGCGAAGGGGCGGCGGAGCGCTCGTTCGTGTTCCTGCGCGGGACCCGCGTCCTCGATGTCATCCTCCCCGAGTTGGCGTCTGCCTATCGCGACGACGAGGCGGCCTGGAAGACCCTGCGTCATCTGCTGAGAGAGATCGATCAACGACCGGCTCCGCGAATCGACGGCGGCGAGAGCCTCACGGTTCTTCTCCTTCCGCTCCTCGTCCGTCCCTTCGGTTGGGGTGGCGACGGTACGGTCGACGAGGGTCGTCGAGTAGACGCCCGCGATCTTGCCAATAGTTGGCTGGATCCCCTGGGTCGCCGGTTACGACTCGCACGCCGGGACCAGGAGATCTGTCGACTGCTCCTCCTGAGCCTCGTGCGAATGGCCCAGCCGCGGCGATTGCGGCCTCGAACTAAACAGGCGATCGTGAGACGCAGTTGCTTCCCGGCGGCACTCGGGCTGCTTGAATCGATGGCCCGGCACCTGGGGGGAGACCTGACCCGCGCCGTCGAATTCTGGGGTCGCCAGTCGGTTCCGGAGGGACGGCGCTCGGCGCCGCCGACTCGCAAGGAGACCGACTCCCCCGCCCCACGGCGACGTGGACGACGTGGAAAGCGTGGCGGTGAATCGCGTAGCAAGCCGGAACCGGAGGCGACCGTAAAGCAGGTGCCATTGGACTTCTTTGCCGCACTCCCTTCGGCACCTTCCGATGGGGCCTCGACCGAACCGGACAGTGACCGCTACGGTGGCGATCAGTTCGGCCATCACGAGCCTGAGGAGCGCCAGGAACCTCGAGAGTCTGAGGAGCGCCAGGAGCCCCAGGAATCGGAGCGACGCCCCCCGCGCAGACGGCGACGTCGGCGACGTCCTCGCGACGGCGGTGGCAACACCGACGACAAGGACCAGACCTCCGATGAGTGATCGATCTCTACCGATGCATCGACCTCGCAAGGTTCGTCAGACTCTGACGGTCAACGGCGAAACGCACGACGTTCTGTTCGACGGCTACAAGACGCTGCTCGAAGTTCTGCGTGAGGATCTTGGTCTGACCGGAACCAAACATGGCTGCGAGCTCGGCGAGTGTGGAGCCTGTGCCGTTCTGGTGGACGGCGAGCCGCTTCTGTCGTGTCTGATGTTGGCACTGGAGTGTTCCGGCCGGGAGATCACCACGATCGAAGGCCTGGCCGACGGAAACGAACTTCATCCGTTGCAGGCGGCGTTCGCCGACCTCGGTGGGTCGCAGTGTGGCTACTGCACCCCGGGAATCCTGCTCACCGCCAAGGCATTGCTGGAACGGCACCCGCAGCCGAACAGAGAGCAGATACGCGAGGCCCTATCGGGCAACCTCTGCCGCTGCACCGGATATGAGCAGATCTTCGAATCGGTGGAAGCCGCCATTCTGAAGATGACCGCCCGGTCGGAGGCAAGTCGATGAGCGACCGCGATTCGCTTTCGGTGGTCGGCAAGCCTCGGCGCCGTGTTGATGGTCGCGCCAAGGTTACGGGTCAGACGCTGTTCGCCGACGACCTGGTGCTTCCTCGGATGCTGCACTGCAAGCTGCTCCGCTCGCCGGTGGCGCACGCTCTCATCAAGCGACTCGATGTAAGCGCTGCCCTGGACTATCCGGGCGTCCATCATGTTCTCACCGGTAAGGATCTACCCATCGAATTCGGGATCTTGCCAGTCAGTCAGGACGAGGAGGCGCTCTGCGGTGAGAAGGTCCGATTCGTCGGAGATCCCGTCGCTGCGGTGATTGCAGACGACGAGCTCGTCGCCATGGAAGCGATCGAGCACATCGATGTGGAGTTTGAACCCCTCGAGACCATCGACAGTCCGGAGTCGGCCCTGCGGACGCCGGCACCCCGCATCACGAGTATGGCGAGGAAGGGAACATTCATAAACGTGTCGCGCTGGAGTTCGGCGACGTCGAAGAGGCGCTCGACGCGTCGGATCACGTCTTCGAGGACACGTTCTACTTCGAGGGCAATACCCACCTCCCGATCGAGCAACACGCCTCGCTTGCAGCCGTCGACCGAGATGGAAAACTGACCCTCTGGTCCAGCACCCAGACGCCGCACTACGTCCATCGCGCCCTGGCGAGAGTCCTGGAACTTCCCCCGGCGAGAATCCGTGTGATCGCGTGTCCCAACGGGGGTGGGTTCGGCGGAAAGAGCGACATCTTCGGCCATGAGATCGTGGTCTGCAAGGCGGCCCTGGATCTGGGGCGGCCGGTCAAGATCGCACTCAACCGCGAAGAAGTTTTTTACTGTCATCGTGGCCGGCACCCGGTCCTGATGAAGTTTCGAACGGGCGTGACCAGCGAGGGCAAGCTGACCGGCATGCACCTCCAGACGCTTCTCGACGGCGGGGCATACGGATCGTACGGTGTGGCCAGCACGTTCTACACCGGCGCGCTCGCGACGGTGACGTACGAGCTACCGCGATACCGGTTCGACGGCTGTCGCGTCTTCACCAACAAGCCCGCCTGCGGACCCAAGCGTGGACATGGAACGCCGCAACCTCGCTTCGGCCAGGAAGTTCAACTGGACAAGATCGCTGCCTCGCTCAAGCTGGACCCTGCCGAGATGCGACTGCAGATGATCGCGCCGGCGCAATCGGTGACCGCGAACCACATGAAGATCAGCACCATCGCGCTCGGTGAGTGCATTCGCCGGGTGACGGCGGCGTCCGACTGGTCCAACAAGCACGGCAAGCTTCCGGAAGGCAAGGGCGTCGGGTTGGCATGCGGCTCGTATCTCTCCGGCGCGGGGCTCCCGATCTACTGGAACAAGATGCCGCACTCCGGAGTCCAGATAAAGCTCGACCGCGGTGGTGGCGTGACGGTGTTCTGTGGCTGCACTGAGATTGGCCAGGGCTCGGACGACGTCCTGGTAGGTCTCGTGGCCGAAGTCCTCGGGACGCACCCGGATGACATTTGCTGTGTGACCGGCGACACGGACTTGACCCCGGTCGACCTCGGGTCCTACTCCAGCCGAGTCACGTTGATGATGGGGAATGCAGCGATCCAGGCGGCGGAACGCGCGAGAGAATCGTTGCGAACGGCGGCCGCGGACAAGCTCGACGTACCGGCGGAGCGTCTCGTGTTCGCCGATCGACGGGTGTTCGACACGGAAGACCCTGACCGCGGGATGTCCTTTCGCGATGCGATCATTGCCGCCGAGGAACGGTTCGGCACACTCGGGAGCGTTGGTTCCTACACGCCTCCCCGCTCGCCGGCCCGCTACAAGGGCGGTGGCGTGGGCCCGTCGGCGGCCTACTCCTACAGCGCCGCGATCGTCGGCGTGACCGTCGACCCCGCGACGGGTTGGCTGAATGTGGACGACGTGTGGTGCGCTCACGACATCGGGCGTGCGCTCAACCCCGTCCTCGCCCGCGGGCAAGTCGAGGGGAGCGTCTACATGGGTCTCGGTGAGGCACTCATGGAGGAGCAGATCTTTCGACGGCTGCCAAAGAAATTATCGGGGGCGCTTGTACACAAGATCCCCTCGCTACTTGAATACAAGAGCCCGACCAGTCACGACATGCCGAGGCTGCACACGATCCTCGTGGAAGAACCGGATCCCAACGGACCGATGGGCGCGAAGGAAGTGGGGCAGGGTCCTCTCCTCCCGATCATGCCGGCCGTCGCCAACGCCGTCTTCGATGCGGTCGGCGTACGGATCGACGAGGTCCCAATCACACCGGACAAGATTGCGAAAGCCCTTGAGTTGAAACGACAAGGGAAGGAACCCCGGGTCGGCCCCAAGACGTTCCCGGAAATCGAGTGGCCCGAGGCGTTGCAAGTCCCACCCCCGTGGGAAGGCGGCGACGGCAAGGCCATCAACGATCCGGATCGCAAGCGTGCGGCGAAGTTGACGGAGGAAGCCCGTCGATGATGCGTCTGCCGAGATTCGATTATCACGCGCCCTCTACGATCGCCGAGGCGGCGGAGATCCTTGCCGGCGAGGGGCCCGCCGCCATGCTCATCGCAGGCGGCACGGACCTTCTGCCGAACATGAAGCGACGCCAACAGACACCCGGTACGCTCGTGGCGCTTCGCGGAATCGACGAACTGCGGCAACACGACGTCGAGACGGCCGGTGCGACCCTGGGCGCGGGACTCACCTTGACGGATGTCGTTCGCAACGATGACCTCCGCGAGCGCTACGCCGGACTCTGGCAGGCGGCGGTGCAGGTCGCGACCCCCCATCTACGAAACATGGGGACCCTCGGTGGCAACCTCTGCCTCGACACACGCTGCAACTACTACGACCAGAACTACGAGTGGCGGAAGGCGATTTCGTTTTGCATGAAGAAGGACGGCGAGACCTGCTGGGTCGCACCGGCCAGCAAGCGCTGCTTGGCGGTGTCGTCGACCGATACGGCCCCAGCCCTGGCCTCGCTCGACGCCAGGGTTCGACTGGTGTCGAAGGAGGGTTCGCGAGAATTGGCACTGCTCGACCTCTATAAAGATGACGGCATCCAGTACCTCTCTCGCCGACCGGACGAGATCCTCGTCTCGGTGTCGCTTCCGGAATCGTCGGGTTGGGCCAGCACCTACTGGAAGCTTCGTCGTCGTGGTTCCTTCGACTTCCCGGTCCTCTCGGTGGCGGCTGCGGTCAAGCAGGCGGGCGACGGAACCATCGAGGACGCCCGCATCGTCCTCGGCGCCGTCGCGTCGGCACCGAGAATCTCGGAAGACGGTGCGGCCTGCCTGATCGGCAACGCGCTCACCGATGAGTCAATCGACGCCGCGGCGTCCCGGGTGGCCACCCAGTCCAAGCCGATGGACAACACCGACTTCGTGCTGCACTGGCGCAAGCGTGTGACGGCGGAGTTCGTCCGCTACGCGCTTCGTGAATTGCGCGGCGACCCGATGGGCGAGACCCGTCGCCGGATCGCCCAGCACGAGCTGATCCCGCTCTAATATTGGCCAAAAGTCCGAAAATCCGACACCGGATGACGATTCCGTCAGCCGGCTTGCCCCTCTCATGGCCGGAACCTAAGTTCGATGGCGAGAGAGGGAGAAAAAATGAGCGAAGCGACTCGACGACGGGACTCCATGGGAGGCTCGTTCATCATCGACGACAAGGGCACCATCCTGGGATTCGACCAGATGATGGAGAATCTGACCGGCTGGCCGGCCATGGATGTCGTGGGACAGAGCAAGGAGATCCGTCTCGATCCCGGTGGCGCACGAGGCCCCGGCCTGACCAGCGTGTCGCTCTTTGACGGCGATCTCCGCACCGGCGGCAGTCGCGAGCAGCGAAGCCTGGTCTTCAATTGCCGTGATGGCGGGCGCATGGAAATCGAGATCGTCGCCGAACCCCTGAGTGGGCCCGGCCGACGAACGATCATCCGCACCCTTCGCGTGCTGTCGACGACGGCCGAATCCTCGGGCCAGGCCGGTGACGGTCGAGACCCGTTAACCCTCCTACCCGACACCGACCGCTTCAAGCGACAGCTCGCGACTCATTTCGACATCGCGGCGCGCACCGGAAAACCGTTCGCGCTGATCCATCTCGACATCGATCACCTGCGGGAGTTCAACGACAGGCACGGGAGGGCTGCCGGCGACGACGTCCTCCGTCGGATGACGGGAATCCTCCGAGTTGCGATCGGAAACGAAGATCATGTCTGCCGACTGGGTGACGACGATTTCGTCGTCCTCCTTCCGGGTGCCGGACGGGGTGAGGCTCGTCGTGCCGCGTCGGGAATCCGGACGACCGTAGCGGGCTACCGATTCATCGAAAACGAACAGGCCAAGATCACGGTCTCACTCGGGGCGGCTTCGTTCCCGGCAGATGCCGAGTCCGATTCGATGTTAATGACCCGAGCACGGGAGGCGCTGGACGAGGCACGCAGCATGGGACGCAATCGCGTCTGGTGTTACCTTCGTCGCCCGCGTGTGCCCCTCGAGGTGCCGGTCTACTTCGATGGCGCCGAGTCCCAGCTGGTGGGCTATACACGCGACCTCTCGCCCAGCGGTATCTTCGTACAGACGTCGATGCCGATCGAGATCGGCATGCGTTGCGCGTTTGCGTTCCCGCTGCCGGGAAGCGATCGCAAGGTCCATGTCATCGGCCGTGTCGTTCGGTCGGTCCCGACCGACACGTCGAATGACAGCAGCGAGGTTCGAATTCCCGGTATGGGTGTCGAGTTTGAGCGCTTCGGCGGGCCGGTGGATCGCACCTCGATCGCGGAGTACCTCCACCGACATGAGGGCGAGACCCTACGGCCCGAAAACGGTGTTTTCAGCGTGTAGACGAACCTGAGGCGAATCCTGGCGGCCGGTCGCCTATAATCCGGCCTTCATGCTCAGCGCCTCACTCTTCATTATTCTCGGATCCTGGCTCGTTCTGGCGGGCCTTGCCGTCCTCGCCTATCGGTTCAACTGTCGTCGAACCGAGCGAGATGACGATTGAGCGGCGACGGCTCCATCCTGGCCGGCCTGATCGTCTACCTCGTGGTGATGTTGACGATCGGCCTCCTCTGCGCCCGTCACATGCGATCCCTCGACGACTATGTCCTGGGGGGGCGTCGGCTTGGCCCCTGGGTCTCGGCCATCTCGGAACGGGCATCCGGAGAGTCGGCATGGTTCCTTCTCGGTCTCCCCGGTGCGGCCTACGGTCTGGGGCTGACGGAGTACTGGTCCGTGATCGGCATCGCCGGCGGCATCCTCGCCAGCTGGACGTTCATCGCCGTGCCGCTTCGAAGAGAGACCGCCCGCATGGGTGCCCTGACGCTTCCCGACTATCTCGAGGCCCGCTTCAACGACCGGAGTCGGATTCTCCGTATCGTCTCGATGGTGGCGATCCTGCTTTTCTACACGGCCTATGTCTCTGCGCAGCTTGCCGGCGGCAGCAAGATTCTCAACGCGACCTTCGGGATCGAACCCGGATACGGACTCCTGATCGGTGCCCTCGTGGTCGTCGGTTACACGTTGCTCGGTGGGTTCCTGGCGGTTGCCTGGACCGATCTGATCCAGGGTCTCCTGATGACGGCGGTCGCCGTCGTGTTACCGATCGCCGGAATCATCGCCGTCGGTGGACCGAGTGCGCTGATCGAAAAACTCGCCGTGCGGGGTCCGGACTATCTCTCCATGAGTGGTGGACAGGTGGGCTCAGGGTTCTTTCTTGGCGTCGTGGTCGGTGGGATGGCATGGGGTCTTGGATACCTGGGACAACCCCATCTCCTCATGCGTTACATGGCGATTCGCAAGACCTCGGAGCTACCCAAGGGCGGTCTAATCGCGATGTGTTGGACGCTGGTCTCGTACTGGGGTGCCCCGCTCATCGGACTCGTCGGCGTCGTCGTGCTCGGCCCGAACCTGGCCGATCCAGAGCAGGTCATGCCGTTGCTGGCCGTCGCCCTGATGCCGGGGTGGATCGCAGGCGTCATGATCGCAGGCGCGACCGCCGCCATGATGTCATCAGCCGATAGCCAGCTGCTCGTCGCGTCCTCGACCCTGATCGAGGATATCTACGTGAAACTGCTGGGCGGCGGGAAACGACCCGGTCGGCTCGTCTTCTACTCGCGACTGGCAACCATCGCGGTCGGGGCCGTAGCTCTTGGGCTTGCCTATCACGCGATGCGCACCCAATCGAGTCTGATCGACTCGACCGTCTCCTATGCGTGGACCGGCCTGGGGGCGTCCTTTGGTCCACCGCTGGTATTCGCACTCTGGTGGAAGGGCACCACACGCCAGGGAGCCCTGGTGGGCATGATCGGTGGCATGATCTCGACCGTCGCATGGAAGAATATGGCCAGCCTCCAGGATCTGCTGGATATCAAGGCTGCCGCAGTGCTGATCAGCGCTCTACTTGTCTGGACCGTAAGTCTGTTGACCCGCAAGTCGTCGTAGACGACCGAAGTTTCGAGGAGGAACGATGGGATCGAACAACAAGGGCTTCGTCGCCCGCTTTCTGAACGGCGTCGAGGTCGCCGGCAACAAGTTGCCGGATCCCGCCATTCTCTTCGTGATCTTGCTGGTGCTGACCTGGATCGCCTCGGCAATCCTGGCGCCCATTCAGTTTAACGAGGTCCATCCCGCGACTGGAGATCCGATTCGGGTCACCAATCAGCTAAGCGGAACGTCGATGGTGGGTTTCCTCACCGGCATGGTGAAGACTTTCACCGGGTTTCATCCGTTAGGCGTGGTCCTCGTCGCACTTCTCGGTGTCGGTGTCGCAGAGAGCACCGGATTCATCAACGCGGTTCTGAAGTACATGTTGGGCTTCACCCCCAAGATGCTTCTGACGCCGATGTTGATCCTTGTCGCCATCGTCAGCCACACGGCGGCCGACGCGGGGTATGTGCTGGTGATACCGATTGGAGGTGTCATCTTCTATGCCGCGGGGCGCCATCCACTGGCGGGCATCGCGGCGGCCTTCGCCGGGGTCTCCGGTGGATTCTCCGCCAACTTCATCCCGTCAGGGATCGATCCCCTGCTCCAGGGGATCACCCAGGTCGGAGCACAGATCATCGCCCCCGAGCGATTGGTCAACCCGCTCTGCAACATCTTCTTTACCGGCGCCTCGAGTCTTCTCGTCATCTTCGTCGGCTGGTACATCACCGACCGCATCATCGAGCCGCGTCTGAAGGACACGGAAGTCGACGGCGACCCCGATCAGATGCCGAAGATGGATGAGCTGACCGACAAAGAGCGACGCGGAATGTTCGCGGGGTTGTTCTCGATCGCCCTCGCCGCCGGTTTGCTGATCTGGGCCATGTGGAGTCCGACCTCGGTCTTCAGAAGCCCCGAGGGCTCGCTGACCGCCTTCACGGCGCCGATCATGGGATCGATCGTTCCCCTGATCTTCCTGTTCTTCCTGATCCCCGGCGTCGTCCATGGCTACGTCTCCGGATCGGTAAAGAACCATCGAGACATCGTCAAGGGCATGAGCACGACGATGAGCACGATGGGCTATTACCTCGTGATGGCGTTCTTCGCCGCCCAGTTCATCGCCGCATTCGGTCAGTCGAATGTGGGTGTCCTTATCGCGTTGAAGGGAGCCAACCTGATCCAGTCCATGGGGATGCCGGCCGCGGCGACGATCGTCGGGATGATCTTCCTGAGTGCGTTGGTCAACCTTCTGGTTGGCTCCGCGTCGGCCAAATGGGCGCTGCTCAGCCCGATCTTCGTCCCGATGCTGATGCAGCTCAACCTGTCCCCCGAGTTGACCCAGGCGGCCTACCGCGTCGGCGATTCCACGACCAACATCATCACGCCACTGATGCCCTATTTCCCGCTCGTCGTCGTCTTCTGTCAACGGTATGTGAAGAAGACCGGGATCGGCACCGTGACATCGCTGATGTTGCCGTACTCCGTCGTACTCCTTGTGACCTGGACCTTGTTCCTGCTTGCGTACTGGGCCCTGGGGTTCCCGCTCGGGTTGCAGTCGTCCTATGTCTATCCCTGAACGGTCTCGTAAGACTGAAATGATCTGGAGAGTTTCGTGATGCGTGATTCGATACGTCTGACTCGGTGGTCGGTTCTTGGGCTGACGACGATCCTGCTGTGGGCCGTGCTGGCTCCAGGATCGGTGTTGGCCAAGAAGAAGAAGGACAAGCCCGAAGAGACCACCGAGGCCGAGGAACCCTGGGACGTTCAGGCGCCCGGTGGGCCGGTCTACGAGGCCAAGCTGGATACCGACACCGGAACCTGGATGAACCTCGATGTCAGCCCCGACGGCGAACACGTCATGTTCGATCTACTCGGCGATCTCTACGAGATACCGATTGCCGGCGGCGACGCGGTTTCGCTGACCGACGGGTTCGCCTGGGATATGCATCCACGTTACAGCCCCGACGGGAGTTCGATTGCGTTCACGTCGGATCGCGGTGGTGGCGATAACATCTGGATCATGGATCGGGACGGATCGGATCCACAGGCCGTCTCGGAGGAGTCCTACCGACTGTTGAATAACCCGGTCTGGAGCCCTGACGGAGAGTTCCTTGCCGCACGCAAGCACTTCACGTCTCGGCGCTCCCTCGGTTCGGGAGAGATCTGGCTCTTCCACCGTAGTGGTGGGGCGGGGATCCAGCTCAACGAGAAACCGAACGAGCAGAAGGACCTGGGCGAGCCCGCGTTCTCGCCGGATGGTCGCTACATCTACTTCAGTCAGGACACGACCAGTGGCAGCGTGTTTCAGTACAACAAGGACTCCAACACACAGATCTATACGATCCAACGGATCGATCGAGAAGAGGGCCGTATCGAGACCGTCATCAGCGGTGCCGGTGGCGCCGCCCGTCCGACTCCCTCGCCCGACGGCAAGTGGGTGGCGTTTGTCCGTCGGGTGCGCTTCGACACCTGTCTCTTTCTTCACGACACCGACAGCGGTCGCAACACCAAGCTGACGTGCGACCTGGAACGGGACATGCAAGAGACCTGGGCCGTCCACGGCGTCTACCCCAATATGGCCTGGACGCCGGACAGCGACTCGCTGGTCTACTGGGCGACAGGAACACTCCACCGGATCGAGATCGATTCCCGTGAAATCACACCGATCCCGTTCCGAGTGAAAGACAAGCGGGAGATGGTGGAGGCTCTTCGTTTCCCCGTCGCGGTCGCGCCGGATCAATTCGATGTCAAGATGTTGCGTTGGGTTCAGGTCTCCCCCGCTGGGGATCGCGTCCTCTTTCAGGCCCTCGGCAAATTATGGGTTCGCGACCTTCCCGACGGAGAACCGACTCGGCTGACACTCCAGGACGACCACTTCGAGTTCTATCCGTCCTTCAGTCGCGACGGTCGCTGGGTTGTCTACACGACGTGGCATGACGAAGAGCTCAGCACGATTCAGATTGCCGCGTCGGATGGCACGTCCGTCAAGACGCTCGACGTCGGCCCTGGACACTACATCGAGCCGGTCTTTTCGCCGGACGGTAAGACGGTGGTCTATCGGAAGATCGGTGGAGGGTTCATTCGGAGCGGTCTCTACAGCCAGGAGACCGGGATCTACAGCATCGGACTGAACGGGGGTAAACCGGTTCGCGTAACCCGCAACGGCCGATCCCCACAGTTCGCGGCCGACGGCAGCCGATTGTTTTTCACGACCTCCGAGGCGGAAGATCGTCGAGCTCTCCGCAGCATCGACCTCGACGGGACGGACGAACACGAGCACGTCAACAGTGAGGCCGCGGTGGAGTTCTCGCTTTCGCCTGACGGGCAGTGGCTGGCATTCAGCGAACGATTCAAGACCTACATCGCACCGTTCGTCGCGACCGGAAAACCGATGAGTCTCGGTCCCGGTAGCACGTCCATCCCCGTTCGGCAGGTCAGCCGAGATTCCGGCGATTACCTTCACTGGTCCGGGGACTCGAAGACGCTCCACTGGTCCATGGGTCCTGAGCTGTTCTCGAGAGATCTGAAGGACGCCTTCGCCTTTTACGACGGGGCCCCCGAAGAACTCCCCGAACCGCAGGCCGAGGGCGTCGCCATCGGATTCAGATTCGAGACGGACGTACCGACAGGGGTAGTCGCACTCGTCGGCGCCCGCATCATTACGATGCGCGGCGACGAGGTTCTCGAGCGCGGAACGATCGTGGTCGAAGGTAATCGCATTCAGACGGTCGGCCCCACAGACGAAATCGACGTACCGTCGGGCGCGAAAGTGATCGATGTCGGCGGCCACACGATCATCCCCGGACTGGTCGATGTTCACTGGCACGGAAGTCAGGGAACCTCGGAGATCACACCCCAACGAAACTGGTTCAACGATGCGGCGCTGGCCTTCGGCGTCACCACCGCCCACGATCCCTCCAACGACACCAGCACGTTCTTCGCTGCCAGCGAGTTGGCTAAGGCGGGTTCGATCGTCGGTCCGCGGCTCTACTCCACGGGCATGATCCTCTATGGTGCGAGCGGCTCGTTCAAGGCGATCGTCGACAGCGAAGAGGACGCCGCCGGGCATCTTCGACGCATGAAGGCCGCCGGTGCGTTCAGCGTCAAAAGTTACAACCAGCCACGCCGCGAACAGCGTCAGCAGGTTATTTCCGCCGCGCGAGACCTTGAAATGATGGTCGTACCGGAGGGCGGGTCGCTATTCCAGCACAACATGACGATGGTGGTCGACGGTCACACCGGGGTCGAGCATGCCCTGCCCGTGGCCAACATCTACGACGATGTCCTTCAGCTCTGGTCTCAGAGTCGAACGGGCTACACCCCGACGCTCGGGGTGGGGTATGGCGGCATCTGGGGCGAGAACTACTGGTATGCCCATACGGACGTCTACGCCAACGAGCGTCTCATGGAGTTCGTCCCGCGCCCCTTCGTCGACTCCGTCGCGCGGAGACCCTTCATCGCACCCGAAGAGGAGTACAACCACATCTCGATCGCCAAGGGCTGCAAGGCGTTGACCGACGTGGGTGTGTCGGTCCAACTCGGTGCTCATGGGCAACGGGAAGGACTCGCCGCCCACTGGGAACTCTGGATGTTCGCCCAGGGTGGGATGACGCCTCTCGAGACGTTGCGCGCCGGCACATTGAACGGTGCCGCATACGTCGGCCTCGATAAGGACATCGGCTCCATCGAGGTAGGCAAGCTGGCGGACCTGGCAATCCTGGCAAAGAATCCACTCGAGGAGATCCGTCATACCGACTCCGTGGTCTTCACGATGATCAATGGCCGACTCTTCGACGCCGCCACGATGAACCAGATCGGGAATCACCCGGATTCTCGCCCTCCCCTGTTCTTCAAGGTCCACGGCGAGGACGTCCACGCGGAGAGCATCGGCTGTAGTTGCGTTCGGTCTCATCCGTGAGCCGGGCCGGGTTTCTGGCGTGGGCCTGTCTGCTGCTGCCACTTTCGGTGACGGCCGCGCCGCTGACCCATTACCTGCCTGAGGAAGTTCGTTACGCCGAAGACGTTCCACAACCGGCGGCAACCCTCGGCCACGAGGTGGGCGACTGGCATGTGCGTCACGACGCGCTGCTGGCCTATCTGAGGACGCTGGCGGCTCACTCCGATCGAATCTCTATGGAGGTTCAAGGCAAGACCCACGAAGGCCGCCCGCTGGCTCTCCTGACCATCACGTCACCCCGGAACCATGCGCGCCTGGAGCAGATCCGGGAGGCGCATCTGGCGGTCTCTCGTGGCGAGCTTCCCGCCGAGGATTCTCTACCGGTCGTGATCTGGCTCGGATACAGCATCCACGGGGACGAAGCCAGTGGATCCAACGCCGCACCGCTTACGGCGTACCACCTGGCTGCCGCCCGTGGAGAGGCCATCGACCGGCTACTCGAGAACGCGATCATTCTGATCGATCCAAGTCTGAACCCAGACGGAATGGGGCGATTCGCGAGCTGGGCCAACAGCCATCGTGGGACACGTCCCGTGACGGACCCCAACACTCGGGAGCATCGTCAAGCGTGGCCCGGCGGTCGAACCAACCACTACTGGTTTGACCTGAATCGCGACTGGTTGCTGGTGCAACACCCCGAGTCCCGTGCGCGGGTGGCCACCTATCGCCGATGGCAACCCCATCTTTCGGGCGATTACCACGAGATGGGTTCCGGCTCGACCTACTTCTTCCAGCCTGGAGTTCCGACTCGCACCCATCCGTTGACCCCTGAACGAAACCAGGAGCTGACACGGTCCATCGCCGAGTTTCATGCGGCGACGCTGGATGCCGATGGGACTCCCTACTACACCGAGGAGACGTTCGACGACTTCTACTACGGGAAGGGCTCGACGTATCCGGATATCAACGGCAGCGTCGGTGTCCTGTTCGAGCAATCGAGTGTCCGCGGCCACGCAATGCGCAAGGCTAGCGGAGTCGTCCACTTCGCAGACGCGATCCGCAATCAGTTCCGTACGTCTCTCTCGATGCTGGATGCCGGCCTCGAACTGCGTAAGGAGCTCATCGACTACCGCTACAAGTTCCACCGCGATGTGGCGTCGCTGGCTAAGGCCGACAACGTACGTGGTTGGCTGCTGGCTTTTCCCGGCGACCCTGCCCGCCGACACCACATGCTGGAACTCCTGCAGACTCACGACATTCGCTCTCATGAACTCGCCCGTGAGACGACCATCGATGGTGTTCGTTTTCGCGTCGGCGAGGCCTGGGTCGTCCCCGTCGATCAACCTCAGTATCTGCTGGCGCGGGCCCTGTTCGAGGTCCGCAAGGACTTCGCAGACTCTACGTTTTACGACGTATCTGCATGGACTCTACAGATGGCGATGGGTGCCCAGTTCGTCGAGCTCGACCGAAAGTCGCGCCCCGAGACACTCCTGGGTGATGTCATCGAGAGAAGCACCCTTCCAAACGGGACCCTCCACACCGGTTCGGACGACGTCGCCTGGGTGGTCCCCTGGAACGGCTACTACGCGCCCCGTGCGCTCGTGCGCCTTCTGGAAGCCGACGTAGCCGTCGTCGTCGCCAGCCGAACGATGACGGTCGATACGCCCGATGGGGTCCGAGCTTTCGATCGCGGAAGTCTGCTCGTGCGTCGGGGGGAACAGAGCATCTCGACCGACGACCTCCAGGAATTGCTGTCAACCATCGCCACGGAGGACGGGCTGGATGTTTTCGGCGTACGCAGCGGTCTCACGCCGGCCGGTGTCGATCTCGGCAGCCCGACACTCTTCCCGGTGCGACTGCCAAGACCCCTCCTGGTCACCGGGCGTGGAGTCTCCGCCAACGACGCCGGAGAGATCTGGCACCTTCTGGACTTTCGATTCGGGATCGAACTGCCGATGATCGACGGTCGCGACCTTAGCGACGCAGGCTTGCGGGAGTACAGCCACGTGATCATCGCGGACGGCTCGCCTGAAGGTTGGGGGGACGAGCCTCACGCGGCGTTGCGACGGTTTGTCTCCGATGGCGGGACGGTGATCGCCGGAAACAACGCCGCAGGCTGGATCTCGAAGCAACTCTTCAAGGCCGACGAAGCGATTGAAACGGAAGAAGCCGAAGACAAGACGTCCGACGTACCCAGACCCGCTCGGGTGTCGTACTCCGATTACGATCGACGACGGGCGATCGAACAGATTGGCGGCTCGATCTTCGAGATCGATGTCGACACGACCCACCCGCTGGGCTTCGGTTACGACGACTCACGGGTCGCCGTTTTCAAATCCGGTGCCCGTCAACCCTTTGCGGCCAGCGACAACCCATACGAGAACGTGGCGTTCTACTCGGCTAATCCCCTACTCAGCGGCTATGCGTCCGAGAAGAATCAGGAACGGTTTGCCGAGTCCATCGCAATCCGCGTCGAACATCGTGGACGCGGCCGTACGATCCTGTTTGCGGACAACGTAACTTTCCGGGGCTATTGGTTCGGCGCCAACCGGTTGTTTCTGAACGCGCTGTTCTTCGGAGAGTCGATACGCAAGACGCGGTGGAACGAAGCCGAGCGCTAACCTACACGGAAGCGGACACTTTGCTACCGGGTGCCCAACGTCGGATCAACAACATCGACAGGACTGCGGGGACCGCCAGAATCGCCAGCGCCGTAAACGTCGCGGCGAGTCCGTAGCGATCGCTGACCCAGCCCCCCACGTACGCGCCACTGGCGCCGAGCCCGAAGCTCAACATGAAATAGAGGCCGAAGCCTACTCCGCGTAACTCGGGGGGTGTCAATCGTGCCACGAGCTGATTTCCCACGGGCTGGGTAAAGAAGTGAAAGAAAGAGACTGCCATCACGAGCGGGACTGTCGTCATGCCGTGCACATGAGGAATCATGATCAAGAACGGTATCTGCATCAGCGCCCCGATGAGGAACACCATCGCCGGGTGGATACCGTGATCCGAGAGTCGACCTGCGACGTACATCCCCAGAAGACCCACGCACAGAGCCACGGTTGTCCAGATTCCGCCAACGAGAACGCCGCGATCTGCCACGTCGGTCATCCGCTGCGCGAACAGCTTCGGCAGAAACGTCGTCATTCCGCGATAGACCATGCCGGTAAAACCGATTCCGACCAGCAACGCGATGATCGCGGCATAGCGTGGCGCGCGGAGAGAGCCGATTCGCGAGTGCGTCCGGCCGGTCGTTCCGATAGTCGTCAGCCAGAAACCGATCAGGATGGAGACGATGGCGAGCACACCGAAGGCCGTTCTCCAGCCGAACTTCCAACCCAGCCCACCGACGATCAAAGATGCCAGTGCGACCCCCGTATTGCCGGCCATGCCATGCCAGGCGAAGATGCGTCCGCTCTGAGGGAGTGCGTGAGAGATCCAGGTGGTCCCCGCCGGATGGTAAATACTGAGGGCGGCACCCATGACCGCCGCAGATGCGGTGAACGTTATCAGGTCGTGACTGAGTGCCATCGCTGCCAGCGAGAGACCCGCGCCGAACATGCAGGCCAGAAGCATGAACCGCGAGCCGAAGCGATCGACCAGAAGTCCCGCCGGCAACGAACCGACCCCAAACAGCATCGTGTACAGCGCAACGACGCGACCCATCTCCAGGTCCCCGACACCGAAGTCGGCCTGGATCGCCAGAAGCACGGCCGGAACGCTCAACTCGCAGACGTGGATCCAACCGTGACAGGTTGATGTCGCCGCAAGCACCGTGGATCGTGAGTCTCCCATTCGGCGGAATTCTATCGTGCCCGGATGGTCATGAACGTGACACGTCAAAAAAAAGGCCCGGCGGCTTCAACCACCGGGCGTTCAGTGGGGAGGAGCGAAACCTCCAGGACATGTCTGGCGTTCGACGCGTGATCGCCATCCTTGGCGGAGGTCCCGACACAACCGGTTTCCCGGTCGGGAGCATCGTAGCCCGACACGCGGCAATTTCAACGGACACAGAAATGTTGCTGCGATGCGCTAGGAATTGGGTCGCCATCCGCCGCGGGCATGGGCGACAAACCGCGCTTCGTGAGGATCGGGGGCTCGACCGGAGACGAGGGAGAGCCCGATGAGCAGCAAGATATTGGGACCCAAGCCCAGGATTCCGGCGTGCAGGTTGAACGGTCGGAGGTCACCGTAGATCGCAAAAAACGTGGTCGTCACGGTTCCTGCGATCAAGCCCCACAGAACACCGTTCGCCGACGCTTTGCGCCAGAACAGTGTCGCAAGAACGATCGGTGCGAACTGGACGATCGGACCGTAGGCGAACAGCAGCAGGGCCACGAGACTTCCGCGATAGAGAAACGCCAGAACATACGCCGCGACCAACGTCAGAACGATCGCGACTCGTATCCAACTTCTCTGTTGTTCCTCGTCCAACCGAACACCGAGCCCGGTCACCAGTCCGTCGCGGACCGCGATCGAGCCGGCGGCGTGTGCCATCGCATCGCCTGACGACATCGAGGCTGCCAGGGCTCCTGCACAGAACAACCCAACGACGATGGCCGGGAGGTCGAGGTTGGTCAACAGATGGGGCAGTATCTGGTCCGGCTCTGCGGGAGCCGTTGCGAAGAGGACTCCACAGAATCCCATCAGGAAGACCGGCACGAGAAAGATCTGAAACGTCGGATAAAGAACAACCGTTCGTCGAATGGTCTTCTCGTCACGTGCAGTGAACGCCTTCATGAACGCATGGGGCCAGAACGAGAATCCAAGAATCGAAACAAGAACGGCCGTGGTAAACCCGCCCCAGTTCCATGGTTCCCCGCTTGAGGTCAGTCCCGGTGGCACGAGCAGCTCGGGGCGCTGAGCCGCGATCTGCTCGAACATCGGGCCGACGCCACCGTACAGCTTATAGGGCAGATAGAGACCGAGGCCCCACGCCAGACCGATCATCAGGATCCCCTGAAACGTGTTGGTCCAACCGACGCCAAGAACCCCACTTCGCAGCACGTAGATCAGAACAACTGAGTAGACCAGCGCGCCTCCGACTCGCTGTGGAAGAAAGCCGTCGGTGACAACCTCGAGCACCTTGCCGGCGCCCTGGATCTGCAGCGCCAGATAGGGGACGAATGCGACGACACTGACCACCGCCATCACAAACGCGATGGATGGCTTCTTGAACCGATCGGCAACCATCTCCGCCTGGGTCACGTAACCGAAAGCTCGACCGACGCGTGCCGCACCGGGGCCGCAGAAATAGAAAGGAATCATCCCCAGGGCGCCATAGGCAAGGATGTAGAACGCGGCGGCCCCCCTGGAGTAGGCCCAGCCCGGCGCACCGAGGAACGCGAACGAGCTGAAGATCGTGGCTCCGGTGATGAAGTACAGCAAGACGAGGCCGAGGGTTCGGTCCCCCGCGACGAAACCCGCGGCGGTCGGACTGGAGCGACGGGCAGGCCAGAGGCCGACTCCGAGTGACAACGCCAGGTAGACCACGCACACCGTCGCGACACCCCATGTATCGCTCATCTATCGATCCCCGTCGCCGTCGAGGCGCGGACGTGTCCACTCGTAGGTCGCGACGACGAAGAATGTGAGGACGATCCAGCCGACCAGCCACGCCAACGACCACGGGAGACCGAGGACCAGCGGCCGGATGCGAGCGCCATACCACGGGTAGCCCGGCCACGTGACGGCACCGAGACAGACGATCAGATAGACCGCGAACAGACCGTGGCGCCAGCGGCCACGATCGACGGGTCTCATGGCGTCTCGGCGTTTCGTGTCCATCGCTGCAACCAATCAAGAACGGTCTCGTGCCATTGCTCGGAATTGCTCGGTCGGAGGACCCAGTGATTCTCGTCAGGATAGAACAACAACTTGCTGGGTACGCCTCGGCGCTGGAGTGCCGTGAACGCCCCCAACCCCTGCGACTCCGGCACGCGATAATCAAGCGCGCCGTGAATGACCAGCATCGGTGTTCGCCAGTTATCGACGAACCTGGCCGGGTTGAACTCCTCGAAGTTCTGCGGCACTTCCCACGGGGTTCCACCGTTCTCCCACTCCGGGAACCACAACTCTTCCGTCTCGTAGTACATCGCTCGCGTGTCGAAGACGCCGTCATGATTGACGAGGCATTTGAACCGATCGGACCACTTCCCGGCGATCCAGTTCATCATGTATCCGCCGTAGGAGGCTCCCAACGCGCAGACATTATCGCCGTCCATCCAGGGGAAGCGGGTCAGCGCCGCCGCCAGACCCTTTTGAAGATCTACGAGCGGCTTGCCGCCCCAATCACCCGTGATCGAATCGGTGAACGCCTGCCCATACCCAGTGGATCCGTGGAAATCGACCATGACCACCGCGTATCCGGCGCCCGCGTACGCCTGCGGATTCCAGCGGTAGTGGAAGGAGTTACCGAAGGATCCCTGTGGGCCGCCGTGAACCAGGAACGCGATGGGATACTTCTTGGCGGGATCGAAGTCTGCGGGAGTCAACGCATAGGCGTAGACCTTCTCGTCGTTCCAGCCACGGAACGCGAACTGCTCGGCCGAACCCATGCGGGCGAGCGCGAGACGGGCATCGTTGATCGTTGTCAGGCGACTGGACTTACCTTCGCTGTCCCGCCGGTAGATCTCGGCGGGGCCGCTCAGATGGCTCATCGAATAGACGATACCGCTGTCTCCCGCATCCCCGAACCCGTGTACGGAGCCCTGTTCGATGAGGATGACGGGGTCTCCCCCCGCGGGGTTCAGCGCAAACAGCGAACGCTGCCCGACGTTCGCCGCGGAGATCAGCAGTCGTTTACCGTCGCGACTCCACGCCATCGACCCCGGGGAACGATCCCAGTCCTCGGCGAGGACCCGAGTGTTTCCGGTCTTCGAATCCCTCAGGATCACACGGAAACGGTCCGCTTCGAATCCGGGCCGCGCCATGGCGAGATAGGCCAACGAACTGCCATCGGGCGAGAATACCGGAGCCGCATCCCAGGCGGGATTACTCTCCGTGAGGTTTGTCGGCTCATGTGAGCCGTCGATGGCCACCTGGTAAAGATCGAAATCGGTGGACCAGGATTCTTCCACGCCGACGTCCCGCGCCGAGAAGACCACCGCCTTGCCGTCGGGTGAGACCGTGTAATCCTCCGGCCCCCCGAAGGGACGGGTCGGGGTGTCCGCGTCCATGCCACGCATGAGATCCGCCGGCACCGATGCCCCGTCATCGTCCAGTCGAACGGAGAACAAGTGCGACCGGCGCCCGTCCTTCCACCCGTCCCAGTGCCGTACAAACAGCTGGTCATAGGATTGCCCGCTGGCAGGATTCGATTCGCGAGCGGCGAGACGGTTGACCGTGCAGGCCAGCGTGTCGCAATCGACGAAAACATCCATGGAGACGATGAGCCGGGTTGCACCCGGAACGATCGCAAAACTGCCGACATCGAGCGGCAGGTCCGTAACCGCCTGCGCTTCACCGCCCACAGCTGGCATCTTCCACACCTGTGACGAACCACCACGGGACGACAGGAAATAGAGGTCTCCACCGGCAGACCAGCGGGCCTGGTAGTCGCTGGCCGGGTCGGCGGTCCAGCGCGCCAGACCGCTACCATCCGTACCAACCCGCCACAGATCGGTCCGACCGCGGTCCGCCTCGAGGTCCGTCGTGCGTCGAGTGAACACGACCGTCGATCCGTCGGGGGATACCTGAGGGCCACCCAGGCGGTCCATCGCAAGCATGTCGCTTATGCCGAACGGGTGATCCTCTGAAGCCATCGCCATGCCGCCCAGCACGGAGACCAGAACAACCACCAGAAACACAGATCCCCGATTGCAACCTTGCATCGACGCCTCCCGATTGTTGACCCGCCAACGAGCCTACTTGTATCGCTTTTGCTCTTTACTGAAGTAGACGCGTGTCATGGTGACAACGCTCCCGGAGAGGAAGATCAGCGCGATCAGGTTGGGGAACGACATCAACCCCAGCGCCACGTCGCCGAACGTCCAGACGGCCTTGAGTGGCAGGATCGAGCCGAGGAAAAACATGAATATGAAAATCCAACGATAGATACGTATCGCCCCGCTGCCGAAGAGGTACTCGACGGCTCGGTCGCCGTAGTAAGACCAACTGATCCCGGTGGACACGGCGAACAGGATCACCGCGATGGTGACAAGGTAGTTACCCCAGCCCCCGGGCAGCCCCGTCTTGAACCCGTGCGCCGTTAACGCGGCACCGGTCAGGAGCGCCTCGCCGACCAGAGTCGGCTCTGCGTCTGCGCCCGCGACACTGACCGACCCGTCCGCCGCGACAAGCAGGGTTCCGCTCCATGGTTGGTTTGAAGCTGCCGTGAAGCGTGGCACCTCTACGATCGAGTCCAGCACGACCAGCGAGCCGTCACCGAGCTCCCCGTCGACCACTCGTAACGTGCCTCCACCAGCCGTCTCACGCTCCTCGCGCAGGTTCAGGATTCGGTTGTCGCCGGCATCCTCGATGAGTATCGCCTCGACCGACGAGAGCGGCAGCGTCTGTTCGACCCGATCCTTGTAGACGCCGGTCATCACGATGACGAGACCGGTCATCGTACAGATGACCAACGTGTCGATGAATGGTCCGAGGGATGCCACCAGCCCCTCCCGGACCGGTTCATCGGTTTTTGCGGTCGCGTGGGCGATCGGCGCGCTTCCCTGCCCGGCCTCATTGCTAAACAGCCCGCGACGAATGCCCCACATCAACGTCAACATGAAGGAACCAACCGCTCCACCGGCCAGAGGCTCGGGAGCGAACGCCTCGCGGACGATTCGGGTCAGACCGTCCGGAATCGCAGCGGCGTTCATCGCCAGAATCACCAGCGCGCCGGCAACGTAGAGACTTGCCATCCCAGGCGCCAGAATCGCCGTAACTCGGCCAATCCTCTTGATTCCACCGATAATGACCGCACCCAACAGTGCCGAGAAGATGATCGCGGACCAGATGGTAGGAAGCCCAAAATCGGACTCGATCTGAGTCGCGAGGGTGTTGGACTGATTCATGCAGCCGCCGCCGAACGAACTGATTGCCGCGCAGGCTGCGAAGAACATGGCCATCCACTTCCAGTTCTTTCCCATCCCCTTTTCGATGTAATACATCGGTCCGCCGGAGATCGAACCATCCGCATGAACCTTTCGATGCTTGAGCGCCAGCGTGCACTCGGCATACTTGAGGGCCATTCCGAAGAACGCGGTGACCCACATCCAAAGCAGCGCGCCGGGACCTCCCAGCCGAATGGCGATTGCCACTCCGGCGATGTTCCCGATGCCGACCGTCGCCGACAACGCGGTCGTCAGGGCCCGGAAGTGGTTGAGGTCGCCGGTGTCATCGGGGTTGTCGTAGGCGCCACGAGTGATATCGAGCGCATGCCGGAACCCGCGAACCTGGATGAAGGCGAGCCGAAGCGTGACGTAGAGACCCGCCCCCAGCAGCAGAGCGATGAGCAGCGGAAACAACGACGGCCACTCCCAGACGTACTCCTCGAGGAACTCCGCGATCGGTCCCAGGACACCGTTTACCATCCCGGAGATCGTCCCGGATACTCGTTCGAGCCAAGTCATCTGCAGTCACCCCCCGGAGCGATGCGAACCGTCGCGACGCCCCGTCAGATCGAAGCCGGGGCGCATGTCGCCCGGCACGGCGTCGGAATCCTACCACTGGTTGGCGGTTCGATGGGTGGTTCGCTAAGGTAAGTCGGTTCCACGACAAAACCTCACGAGGGCGAAGATGGCAAGGACCGCATGTTTGATTCCCGGCGACGGAATCGGCCCCGAGGTGATGGATGCGACCAAGCGCATCCTGGAACGGGCCGGTGCGGACCTCAACTGGTTGGAACTGCCGGCGGGATCCGCAGCTTTCGAGACGTATGGCGAGGTTCTTCCGCGGGAGACACTGGATGCCATCGGAGAGCATCGGCTCGCCCTGAAGGGACCCCTGACCACGCCGATCGGCAAGGGCTTCTCGAGCCTGAACGTCACGCTCCGCAAGACGTTCGATCTCTACGCCGCCCTCCGGCCGGTCCGATCGATGCCGGGAGTGAAGACCCGATTCGATGACGTGGAGATCGTCGTGGTTCGTGAGAATACCGAGGGTCTGTACTCCGGACTCGAGCATCAGGTCATCGAGGGCGTTGTCGAGAGCCTCAAGATAACAACCCGAAAGGGTTGTGAGCGGATCGCGCGATTCGCGTTCAACTACGCGAAGGAACGCTCTCGCAAGAAGGTGACCCTGTTCCACAAGGCCAACATCATGAAACTGTCCGATGGACTGTTCATGCAGGTTGCAAATGAGGTCCACGAGGCGGTCGCCCCCGAGATCGAGTATGAAGAATTGATCATCGATAACGGCTGCATGCAGATTGTCCGGGACCCGTCACGCTTTGATGTCTTGCTGCTCGAGAACTACAACGGCGATGTGGTCAGCGATCTCTGCGCGGGTCTCGTCGGTGGGCTCGGCGTGGTTCCAGGCGCCAACATCGGCGATGACTGTGCCATCTTCGAGGCGGTCCACGGCAGCGCGCCCGACATCGCGGGGCAGAACTTGGCGAACCCGCTGGCACTCGTGATGAGTGGTGTGATGATGCTGAACCACATAGGCCAACGAGATAAGGCGACGCGAATCAAAGACGCGTACAACCAGGTGCTGACCAAGGGCGATCCCTCCGTCCTGACACCGGATATCGGTGGCCGCGGCGGCACACGACAGTTCGCCGATGCCGTCTGCGAGTTACTTGGCTAGTCCCGCGGATCTTCGCCGCCGATTCGTCCGACTGACCTGGACGAATATCCTGGCCAATATCACTGTTCCGCTGGCGGGGCTGGTGGACACCGCGATGCTCGGACATCTGCCGAGCATTCGCTATCTGGCCGGTGTCGCCCTGGCCTCGATTCTGTTCGATTACGTCTACTGGACATTCGGGTTCCTCCGGATGGGAACCACGGGTCTCACCGCGCAGGCCGTCGGACGCGGTGCCGAGAGCGAGGTCTACGGCACTCTCTATCGCGCGGCGCTGACGGCACTGGGGATCGGCCTCCTACTCCTCATTTTCCAGATTCCCATTCGAGACGCGGGTCTCGGCCTCCTGCATGGCACGCCGGACGTCATGAACGCCGCTCGCGATTACTTTTCGGCCCGGATCTGGGCCGCACCCGCAGCGCTTCTCAACTTTGCCTGTATCGGCTGGCTTCTGGGTCGGGAGCGCGCCCGAAGCGTCCTGTTGATGACGGTCGTCGCCAACGTCACGAACATCGGATTCAACTGGCTGTTCATTGTCCGACTGGGGCTTGCGGCACGCGGCGCCGGGCTGGCGACGATGGTCAGTCAATACGCGATGTTGGCGGTCGCGATCGTCTTGATCTTGCGATCGGGAAGGCCTGGACAACCCGAGACCGATGCGTTTCGGTGGGGGCGCTGGGTCGAGCTACTGCGCATCAATTTCGATATTGTCGTACGAACGCTGTGCCTGGTCTCGGTTTTCGCGGCATTTACAAACCTCTCGTCGATCCTCGGAACCGTGGCCCTGGCCGCCAACACGTTGATCCTGCGAATCCTCACACTGTCGGCCTACGCGGTGGACGGTGCGGCGTTCGCGTCGGAGAGTCTCGCGGGTTACACGCTCGGAAAACGCGACATGGCAGGGCTGCGGCATGTCGTGCGGATGTCTCTGCGTGTCGGCCTCGGTTTCTCGATGCTGTTGCTCTTGCTAGTGGCGATTGCTCCCAACGCCCTCCTCGGGTTGCTGACCTCGCATCGGGATGTCATCGACCAGTCCATGCGGTTTCTACCCTGGCTGGTGCCGACGCTCCTGGCAGGTTCCCTGGCCTATATGTACGACGGGATCTTCCTCGGCATGACGGAGGTTCGACGCCTCCGGAATGCCATGCTCGGCAGCGCGGCGCTATTCGTGCCGTTGGCCTATTCGGCGTGGAGCCTGCGCAGCATCCACCTTCTATGGATGTCGCTGGCGGCATTTCATCTTGTCCGACCGATCGCGCTCTGGTATCAGCTCAGGCGAGTACTCGCGTCATTAGATCGGATAACCTGATCATAGGTTTCACGCATCGCCTTCGCGATACCGTCCCACGTAAAGTGCTCCTCGATAACCTGGCGCGCGCGAACTTCCATCGCTTCGCGTTTGACGGGATCCTCCAGTAGCTCACGAATACCGGCTGCAAGCGCTTCCGCCTCACCGGACACCACGACGCCACCGCCATATCGGGCAACGGCATCCGCGACGCCAACCCCCGAGGTCAGGACAACGGGTGTCCGCATCGACATGGCCTCGAGAACGACGACGCCGAAGTTTTCAGAATAGGACGGCAGCACCAGCAGCGGTGCCGCCCTCAGCGCTTTCCATTTTTGCTCTTCGTTGAGGTGACCCAGAAAGCGGACGCGGCCGCCAAGACCCAGACGGGCGATCTGCGATTCCAGCTCGTCGCGGTATCCGGTCTCGTCGTTACCGGCGAGATCGAGAGTCACATCGGGAAGCAACGCCAGAGCGGGCAGGAGCCGGTCCAGACCCTTCTCGCGACTGAGCCGACCCAGATAAAGGACCCGACGCTCGGCGGGGTCGATGGCCCGCGGGCCCGGATCGGCCCCGACTTCGATGCCGTTGGGGTGGATCAGGATTTGACGCATCCGAAGCCCCAGTTTCTGGATCTCGTCGCGCTCGTGCCGCGTCGAGGCGATCACCGCCCCGGCGTCGGCAAGCGTCTTGCGTTCGATACCGTGAATCCATGCCGTCTTGACCCACCGACTACGCATCCGGATCAAGTCTCGCACCAGCATGCCACGTGGTGACGTGACGAACGGCACGCGATTTCTTCGGGCAATTCGAGCCGCTCGCCATCCCGGCCAGAGAAAGACACCGTGGAGATGAACGATGTCGTAGCCCGCCATCGTCTCGTCGAGATGACGTGACAGCTCTCTCGAGTAGTACAGCCGGCGTAGGTTACGACTGCGGAAATAGAAGACCCGGACGCCGTCGATATCGACCGGCCGGTCATGGGGGACGTCCGAATCTGCGGCTCCATCGACGCTGGTCGTGACCACGTCGACCTGCGCGCCCCCACGGACCAGTTCGCGGCTCAGTCCGTGGACCGAGCGAATGGGCCCTCCGTATCGCCAGGCCGGAATATAGTATGGGACGACGTGAAGAACGCGCATCGTGTACGATTCTAGCATCGTGCCGATCACCCATCGTGGATCGCGGCCAGGAGAAGACGTCATGCATTCCGTACGTGCCCAACCCTTCCGTTTCCTCGGACCTCTTATCCTGGCGGGCTTGCTGCTGGCTTCGTCGGCAGCGTTGGCCGCCGGCGAATCCCTCCAGGATCTATTTCAGGCCGAGCGTTTTGACGAGGTGATCGAACGGGGGCAGATCGCAACGGGGCAGGATGGCGGCGATGGGGAGGCCTGGTTCTTCCTCGGACGCGCGTTGCTTCAGACCGGCAAGTACAAGAAAGCCCAGGAGGCCCTGGCCCACGCAGTCGAGCAGTCGTTTCGACCGGCGTACTCGCGGTTCCATCTTGCGGTTGCCGCCGCACATCGAAAGCGGACCGCCGAGGCGCTGGAGGCACTCGACGCTGCGGTGAAGGCCGGCTTCTTGCAGGTCGAGGGTCTGGAAGATCCTGCGTTCGACGGGTTCAGAACCTCGCGGCAGTTTCTCGATATCGCGGAGCGACAGAAGGCCCAGGCGATGCCGTGTCTCTATGACGATCGCTATCGGCAATGGGACTTCTGGCTTGGGAACTGGAACGTCCTTGGGGTCGATGGCTCCCCCCAGGGCCGCAACACGATTCAGCTGACCGAGAACGGCTGCGCCCTGATCGAGACCTGGACCAGCGCTTCCGGAGGTTCGGGGACCAGCGTTAACTACTTCGACCCCAAGACCTCGAAATGGAATCAGATCTGGGTCGATAGCCGAGGCGGAAATATCCGTCTGGTGGGCTCGTACCATGAAGGGACGATGGCGCTTCAGGGAGCCCACGTTACGCCGGACGGGAAGTCCGAACTCATCCGTGGAAGTTGGCGAGAGCTAAGCGATGGACGCGTGCGACAGTTCTTTGAGCAATCGAAGGACGTCGGGAAGACTTGGTACGTCTGGTTCGAGGGCTTCTACAACAAGACTGCAGAAGAGTAACCGGAACTCAGTCGGGCCCGATCCACCGTTGCAGTGCGTCGTTCTGGAACTGAGGCAACACGAATGCGGCCCGGTGGATCTCGGGTGAGTAGTAGCGGAACTCGAGCCCCGAGTCGGCGATCCGAGATGGACTCAGATCGCCCAGTGGGCAGAGCGCGGCACGAGACGCAAACGTGAACGACCACAGCCCTCCCGGGTAGGTCAGGTTCACGTAATTGTAGATCCTGGCCCGGCCGAACGTCGTCGACAGTATCTCCATCATTGATCGCTGACGATCCAGTTCGTAGAAACACGACTCCGCCTGAGACACGACGATGCCGTCGTCATTCAGGACATTCGCGACGTTCGCATAGAACGTCTTGCCGAACAGGGGTGTCGCCGGCCCGATAGGATCCGTCGAATCGACAATCACCAGGTCGTACCGCTCTTCCGTTTCCGCAACGAACGCCACCCCATCACCGACCGTCACCTCGACTCTGGGGTCGTCGAGCGCCGCCGCAGTCTGAGGAATGTGCTCCCGACAGCCGCGGAGTACCATCGGGTCGATCTCGACAAGACGGACATGCTCGACGGTGGGATGGCGAAGTAGCTCGCGGACCGTTCCACCGTCTCCCCCACCGATCACCAATGCCCGCCGCACACCCGGATGCACGAACATCGCCGGATGGGCGATCATCTCGTGATAGATGAATTCGTCTCGTTCGCTGATCATCGCGATGCTGTCGTTGAAGAGCATGCGACCGTATCCCGCCGTCTCGACGATATCGATCCTCTGGAACTCGCTCTCCTCCGAAAAGAGCGTCCGACGGATCCGATACCTCAGCTGCAGGATGTCCTGGTGATGTTCCTCGGCCCACAGTTCCAGTTGGTTCTTCGCGGTATCGGTCATCGGACCTTCTCCCCCTGCACCAAGGGCAGTTCGTCGGGCGGGTGAATTCCCGGCGCCGGACGATGAAAGCTCATGAAGTGGACTTCGTACCCCGACCTCAGTCGACAGGCTTGATGCGCCAGGATCTGATAGCCCGGCATGATCGGAACGCCCGTTGACTCCACATCGAACACCACAAGATCGAACGCCCGCGGTCGAAATAGCTTCGCGACGTCTTCGACGAGCGGCCCCATTTCCTTCGGATGGACGAGATTGGTCTCAAAACTCGCGTACGAGCCGACGGTATTTGGAGAGACGTGGAGCGTCGAATAGCGGTCACCTGCCAGCGCATTCAACGAATAACCGCTGGGCTCGAACTGATGCTCGTCGACGATCGCGTCGGTGACGTGGCCCGCAAGTGAACTATCCGCGTGCAACCACTCCGCGCCCTGACGACCCCGGGAGAAGCGCTCTCGTACTTCTTCGTCCAGGCCATACATCAGCATCTCGATCGTTCCGTCGTCCGCGGCCGCTCCCCCATCTCGCTCAAGAGAGAACAGGTTCAGATGGTGCAGGTCCTTGTGGCCGAATTGGTAGGCCCGACCCGGAAGCTTGCGGGCAAAGGTCTCGGCATCATCGAGAAAACTCGTGGGTTGCATGTGCGGGAACATCTCGTTCTTGCGTTCGTAGAAGAACCCTGTGACGGCCGCCAGATCCAGTTCTTCCAGAAGGGCTACCGCCGCACGTGGAAGTCGTGTGGTTCCGCACGTGATCATGAGGATCTTTCGGTCCCAGACGAACAGGCTCGACTCGGAGAGGAGATAGGCGTCACAGGAGCCGGAGGAGATACTGGACAGAATCGTCGCGTCCGCAAGCTCTACGAGGCGACCCCAGAACGGCCGGCCAAGTGAACGCAGTCCGGGACCTCCCTCACCGATGGTGAGCTCGAATTTCTTCTCGGTCCCCTCGAACTGCAACGTATCCTCTTTTCGGATCGATCGTGGCCCCTCGAACGACCGGAATTGTGCCATAACATCGTTGGACCGCAAGCCGGGTCCGTACCGCCGGAGCACGCAATGGCCGAGAGAGAATTCATCGTCACCTATCGCCTGATCGCCGCATCGGCCGACGATGCGGCGCGGGTCTCTCGCGAGATCGCCCTAGAGCAGACCGTGGAACTGCCCGAAGGCGCGTTTTCGGCGGCGATCGAGGCCAACGTCGTTCCCTGTCGTCGACGACTCGAGCCTGTCGGTGACGGATTCGAACTGGACCTGGCGTTCGACGAGGCACTCATCGCCGGCGAGCCCACGCAGCTGCTCAATCTGTTGTTCGGGAATATCTCGTTGAAACGAGGCATTCGTATCCAGCGTGTTGAGCCCAGTTCTATCTTCGCGAAGATGTTCCCGGGACCGGCCTACGGCGTTTCAGGTTGGCGTGATCTCTGTCAGGTTCGACGACGACGTCCGCTCCTCTGCACGGCACTGAAGCCCGTTGGCCTCAAGGCTCAGGAGTTGGCCGACCTCTGCCGCAAGATGGCGGAGGGAGATGCGGATTTGGTCAAGGATGACCATGGCCTGACCGACCAGTCTAGCGCTCCGTTTCGAGAGCGGGTTCGCCGCTGCCAAAATGCCGTTTCCGGATTTCGGACCCGCTACGTACCGAATATCACGGCATCCCCCGCCGAGACGCTTCGTCGACTTGAATTCGCGGTGGACCATGGATGCCGAGCGGTGATGGTCTCCCCACTTCTCTGCGGGATCGACACACTCATCGATGTCGCCCGCACGGGTCGCGTCGCGATTCTCGCGCACCCTGCTTTGTCGGGTGCGTACTTCTCTGCGGATCACGGAATCGCGCCGGAAGTGTTGCTCGGAGACATCGTGCGCCGCTGTGGCGCGGACGGCGTCATCTATCCCGAAGCCGGAGGGCGCTTCCCCCTCACCGAAGAGGACTGCTCACGCCTCCGAGATTCTCTTCGCGAGGAGAAGCAAGATGTGAAGCCCAGCATGCCCGTGCCGGGGGGAGGTCTACGAATCAATGGCGTTCAGGATCGGATAGACGCAAACGGCCCCGACACGATCTATCTGGTCGGCGGAAGCCTACACGACGACAACGACGTGGCCCGGAGCACGCGAGGCGTCATGGAGGCGCTTCGCGCATCGGCGTAACCGTCTCTTGACAGTCCGGCTCGACGGACTTAATGTTACTAAGATATGTACTTACCAATGTGGCAGCACGTTGACTGGTGGTGGCGGGTTTCTCGCGATGCCGGTGATCTGTCGCTGCCTGCTTCCTGATATCTCCCAACAGGATCTTGCGAGTCGCAATCAGACCCCGGCGAAAGCCGGGGTTTTTCGTTTACGTGTGTGTCCACGAAAGTAACTAGAGACAATGATGAATCAGACTGAGACACGAGACTTGACCGATACGATCCGCGCCGTTGTCGCAGGGCAAGACCTGACCCGTGACGAAGCACGACAGGTCGCCTCCGCCATCATGACGGGTGAGGTAGGCGATGCGCGAATTGCGGCACTTCTGGTCGCGTTGCGGATGAAGGGCGAAACGGTCGAGGAGATCGCGGGATTCGCGGACGTGATGCGTCGTCACGCGGATGGTGTTGCTGTCGACGGGGATGATCTCGTCGATACGTGCGGGACCGGCGGGGATGGCAAGGGCACCTTCAACATTTCCACGGTGACGGCCTTCGTCGCAGCCGGTGCCGGGTGTCGTATCGCGAAACACGGAAATCGATCTGTGTCGAGTTCGTGTGGCAGCTCGGACCTACTGGACCAACTGGGAATCCCCACACGGACAAGTCCCGAGACAGCCGCGCTCCAGCTACGTTCTTCGGGACTGACGTTCCTTTTTGCGCCGCTCTACCATCAGGCGGCTCGTCACGCCGCGAACGCCCGACGTGAGATCGGGATTCGAAGCATATTCAATATCGTCGGCCCCCTGACCAACCCTGCGGGTGCGAGCCGACAACTGATGGGGGTGTTTGACCCCAACCTCACCAAGCGTCTGGCCGGCGTGTTGAAGGAGCTCGGCTCCACCCATTGTCTGGTCGTCCACGGGTGCGATGGAATGGACGAAATTACGCTTGCCGGGCCGACCCGTGTGAGCGAGTTGCGCAGCGGTCGGATTCGCACTTTCGATCTACAGCCCCAGGAATTTGGTTTTGATCTGGCAGACGCCGAGGTCCTGCGAGGCGGCTCCCCGGACGTGAACGCGACCGTGGCCCTCGATGTGCTTCGAGGCATCACCGGTCCCGAGCGAGATATCGTTCTGATCAACTCTGCCGCAGCAATCTACGTTGGCGGGCGAGCGGCCACAATTGGCGAGGGTATCGAACTTGCTCGCCGTTCGATCGACGACGGCAAGGCGATGGCCGCTCTCGACTCGCTGCGGCGGGATCCCTCATGACGGAGAGTTTTCTCGATCGGATCCGTCGCCACAAGCAGGCGGAGATCGACTCGCTGCGGCGTAGGACCGTTGCCACACAGCGGGTTCCCGCGGGGGCACGACGCTCTCTGCGCAACGCACTCCAGGGAGCGGGACTCTCGATGATTGCCGAGATCAAACGGGCATCTCCGTCACGAGGCACGCTACGTCCCGAGCTCGATCCCGCCACCGTTGCCCGTTCGTATCAAGGGGCAGGGGCCGCCGCCGTTTCGGTTCTGACCGACGCTTCATTTTTTGGTGCACGACCCGACGATCTCGCTGCAGCTCGGGCGGCAATTAAGACGCCGGTCCTACGCAAGGACTTTATCCTAGACCCTGCCCAGATCGAAGAGACCGTATCGATGGGCGCCGACGCGGTCCTGCTGATCGTCAGGATGCTGGACATCACCCTTCTTCGCGATCTTCTTCAGCAGGCTACGGAGTCGGGCCTGGAAACCCTCGTCGAGGTGCACGACGTCGATGAGGTGCACACGGCCCTGCACGCCGGCGCGAGGATTGTTGGAGTGAACAGCCGTGACCTCGCAACGTTCGAGGTCGATCTGAACACAGCGTTGTCCGTCAGGCCCAGCATTCCCTCGGACGTCGTCAGCGTGGCAGAGAGTGGAATCCGAAACGAGGATGACTTGAGACGGGTTTGCGATGCCGGCTTCGACGCGGCTCTCTGTGGAGAGGCCCTGATGTGCAGCGACGACCCCGGCACGGGCCTCCGCGACCTCCTCACGGGTGCGCGATGAGAACTCGAATCAAGATCTGCGGCTTGACCCGGCAATCGGACGCGCATGATGCGGTCGCGTTGGGCGTCGACGCGTTGGGATTCGTTTTTGCGGAGTCGCCGCGTCAGGTCTCCCCGACCGCGGTGCGGCGAATCGTGGAGTCGCTTCCTCCGTTCGTTACAACCGTCGCCGTGGTCCGAGGAATTGGAACCGACCGGGCACTCGAGCTGGCGAAAGAGAGTGCGGTTTCGATGATCCAGTTTCACGACGAGACGCCTGTCGAAGAGGGATGCGCCGTGCCCTACCCATGGATACAGCGTCATGCCGTCCCAGACTCCGGCGACGCGGAACTTCTCCGCGCGTCGATCGGGCGGAGTCGAGCCCGCGCGCACCTGATCGACCCCGGGGCCGGCGATGGAGTTTCGTTTGACTGGAGCATCGCAAGAGATATGCCATCGCCAACGTTCATCGCCGGCGGTCTTACGCCATTGAATGTCGGTGACGCAATCAGAGCGGCACAGCCCTTCGGCGTCGATGTGTCGGGTGGGGTCGAGTCGAGTGCCGGCCTGAAAGATCTCACAAAGATGTCCGCGTTCGTTGATCGCGTACGACGGGCCGATGGAGAACTCTATGGCTGATCGTGCCGGCTACTTTGGGTCGTTCGGAGGGCGGTACGTCCCCGAGACCCTGATGGAGGCACTCCACGAACTGGACACGGCGTTCAATCGATCTCGTGGAGAATCGACGTTCGTAGATGAACTTGATGCGTTGGCCCGCAACTACGTTGGGCGACCGACACCGCTCTTTCCGGCACGAAGACTGTCGGCGAGAGCTGGCGGCGCGACGATCTGGTTGAAGCGCGAAGACCTCAATCACACCGGCGCTCACAAGATTAACAACGCACTCGGACAGGTGTTGCTTGCGACGCGGATGGGGAAACAACGGATTATTGCCGAAACCGGTGCTGGGCAGCATGGGGTCGCGACGGCAACAGCTTGCGCACTATTTGGCCTGGAATGCCACGTTTACATGGGCGCGGAAGATGTAGATCGACAGAGACCCAACGTCCAACGAATGCAACTCCTGGGTGCTGAGGTAATCGCGGTTCAGCACGGCAGTCGAACGTTGAAGGACGCGATCAACGAGGCCATCCGGGACTGGGTGACACACATCGAAACAACACACTATGTGATTGGTTCGGTGGTGGGTCCTCACCCTTATCCGACGATGGTGCGTGAGTTCCAGGCCGTCATTGGCCGCGAGAGTCGTCAACAGATTCTTGAAGCCACTTCATCGCTTCCTGTCGCCGTGGTCGCCTGCGTCGGCGGAGGCTCCAACGCCATCGGGATGTTTCACGGGTTTCTCGATGATGACTCGGTGAGACTCTTCGGAGTCGAGGCGGAAGGCTCGGCATCAATATCCGGAGGCTCCCCGGGCGTCTTGCACGGCGCAAACAGTTATCTGCTGCAGTCCCCCGAAGGACAGGTTCTGGAAACGCATTCGATATCTGCGGGACTCGACTATCCGGGGGTGGGACCGGAGCATGCCTGGCTCCATGACTCCGACCGAGTCACCTACGACAGTTGCGGAGACGATGACGCGCTTGCCGCCTTTAAACTGCTGTCGGAGACCGAGGGAATCATACCCGCGCTCGAGAGTGCCCATGCCGTTTCGTACGCCATGTCGCTGGCCGCGAAGCATCGTCCCGAGGATGCCGTGCTCGTCAATCTGTCGGGACGAGGAGACAAGGATCTCGGGATCGTCGAGAAGGAGCGGTCGTGATCGAGACGATTTTCAAAACGGCTCGCACCCAGGAGCGAATGGCTCTGATGCCTTACGTCATGGCCGGGTATCCGAATCTGACACGCAGCATGGAACACCTGCGGGCCATCGTGGATGCGGGTGCCGACATGATCGAACTGGGTATTCCGTTCAGCGATCCCGTCGCGGATGGACCCGCCATCCAGCACGCCGCCCACGAGGCATTGCGATCGGGCGTAACGCTCCGCAAGGTCCTCGATACCGTGGAACGACATTTCCCGGAGATCCCGGTCGTCCTGATGTCCTACCTGAACCCTCTGCTGGCAGTCGGCCGCGCGCCTCTTCTCGACCGACTCAGCGGGATAGGGTTTGCGGGTTTGATCGTTCCCGATCTTCCGCTCGAGGAGTGCGATGCGTGGAGGAGCGCGACGGACAGAGCAGGCCTATCGCTCGTACCGCTCGTCGCTCCGACCACTCGCGCGGATCGACGCAAACGCATCCTCCGTGACGCCCGAGGTTTCGTCTACTATGTGAGCGTGGCCGGAACGACCGGGACTCGTCGCACACTTAGCCCTATGTTGGCCCCCGCACTCGATCGACTCCGGTCGGAGACCCCTCTACCGGTGGCAGCGGGTTTTGGCATTTCCACGGCCGATCACGTTACTGCACTTTACGGTCACGCAGACGGAATCGTCGTCGGTAGCCGAATTGTCGAAGCGATCAGGAACAACGAAGATGTCGGGGCCGTCGTAACAACACTCAAGCACGCAACCGGGGGAATGACATGTTAATCGTAATGAAATCGGACTCCAGCACTGAGCAGGTCGAGCGAGTCTGTTCGTTCGTCAAGGAGCTCGGGCTAACTCCTCACCCGATTCCGGGAAAACTTCGCACGGCGATCGGCATCACGGGCAATAAGGGTCCTGTCGAAGCCCAGCGAATCTCGGCGCTACCAGGTGTCGCAGAGTTGATCCGTGTCACAAGCCCCTACAAACTTGCCGGCCGGGAAATGAAACCGGACAATTCGATCGTCGATGTCGATGGCGTCCAATTCGGCGGGAAAGAGTTTGTCATCATTGCCGGTCCGTGTTCCGTCGAGACCCCGGAACAGACGATGGAAACCGCGCGTTGCGTTAAGGGTTCCGGTGCCCATATTCTGCGTGGTGGCGCGTTCAAACCACGGACGTCACCCTACTCGTTTCAGGGGCTTGGAGAGCGCGGACTCGATATTCTTCTCGAAGCCAAGGCTGCGACGGGACTCCCGATTGTCTCCGAGGTCGTCGACACCGAGACCTTCGATCTGGTCGAGTCCAAGGTCGACATGTTTCAAATCGGCTCGCGAAACATGCAAAACTACTCGCTGCTGAAGCGAGCCGGTCGTTCACGGAAACCGGTTCTACTCAAACGCTGGATGTCCGGAACGATGCAAGAATTTCTGATGTGTGCGGAGTACATCATGTCAGAGGGCAACCATAATGTGATCCTCTGCGAGCGTGGCGTTAGGGCGTTCAGTGACTTCTCGCGATTCACGCTGGACATCGCCGTGGTTCCGGAGCTGAAGCAACGATCCCATCTACCCGTGATCGTCGATCCATCCCATGCCGGCGGGAAACGGGATCTTGTGATTCCTCTGGCCCGCACCGCCGTGGCCGCCGGAGCAGACGGGATCATCGTCGAGGTCCATCCACACCCCGAGGAGGCCCTTTCGGATGGCCCGCAAGCGTTGACACCCGACATGTTCGAACAGTTGGTTGACGAGATCCAGCGCCTGGCGCCGGCCGTCGGACGCTCGGTCCGGACGGTTGTGTGAGTTCTTCGCTCTTCCCGGTCCCGCGACCGCATTACCGGCGCTTCCGGGGCTCGCCGTGCCCTCTGACGTTGTATCGCCGGGTTTACGGTGAAGAGCGATTTGGCTTCCTGTACGAATCTCTCGAGGAGCGAGGCGGTCGCGATCGTTACTCCTTTCTGGGAGGGAAGCCTCGTGTGTTGTTTCGCAGCAAGGGCGATGTCTGCGACATCGAGTTTGACGGGATCACCCATCACCTGCGCCACGATCCACTGACGCTTCTTCGACGCTTGGTGCAGGTTGGTTCGACGGCACTCCCGATCTCGACTTTTCCGGGTGGTGCCGTTGGCTACCTGGGTTACGACATGATCCGGTTCCTCGCGAAGATCCCGGACCGCAATCCGGATCCGCTTGAACTACCGGAATCTCAGTTCATCTTCCCGAACGAGATCATCGTGATCGATCATCTCGATGAAGTCGTGCATGTCCTCCTCTATGACGATGGGGGGCACGTCGAGCGCGCAGCGGAGCTCGCGGCGGCAATCGACAGTTGCCCCACCCCGGCGCCTGCGGCGTCGAACGATGTCGCGGACGCCTCCGATGACGTCCCGTTGACGGCCAACATCAGCCGCGAGGAGTTCTGCGCCGGCGTGGATCGGGCCAAACAGTACATCCGCTCGGGTGAGATCTTTCAGGTGGTGCTCTCACAACGGTTCGAGTTCGACCTGCCCGTTCCGCCCATCGACCTGTACGCCGCCCTCAGAACCACCAACCCCTCGCCATACATGTACTACCTCCACTTCGACGATCTGGAGATTGCGGGCTCCTCCCCGGAGATGTTGGCCCGACTGACAGGTCGACGAGTCGTAACCCGACCCCTCGCCGGCACACGGCCCCGAGGACGGGACGCGGCGCAGGACGAGGCGCTGGCAGAAGAACTGCTGGCAGATCCGAAGGAACGCGCCGAACATGTCATGCTGGTGGATCTGGCCAGAAACGACCTTGGACGGGTTTGTATCCCCGGCAGCATCAACATCGATGAGTTCTTCGATGTCGAACGCTATGCCAAGGTGATGCATATCGTGTCTAACGTATCCGGCCGAATTCGCGACGATCGCGATGCCTTCGATCTCTTCCGTAGCACGTTTCCCGCGGGAACGGTCTCCGGGGCTCCGAAGATTCGCGCCATGCAGATCATTGACGAACTTGAAACCGTTCGCCGCGGCCCGTACGCCGGCGCGATTGGTTACTTCAGTTACCTCGGCGATATGGATCTCTGCATCGGCATTCGAACGATCTTCGCGCATCGTGGCAAGGGGTATCTTCAGGCCGGCGCCGGCATCGTCGCAGATTCCGATCCCGTGACCGAGTATGAGGAGACGCACAGCAAAGCCCGAGGACTTGTCCGCGCCATTGAACTGGCCCGCCGCCGACATCACTGAGCCCCGCAGCCCTGATATAGTGTCGTCGGACTGGAGGCCGGATGGGTTCCGAAAGACGAGGCAAGACCGGGGCGGACTTTCTGCTGATGGTCGCCAGCGCGATCATCGTCATCGCCGGTCTGAGAGCCGCAGGGCCGTTGATCCTCCCACTGTTGTCGTCAACGTTTCTTGCGTTGATCTGTCTCCCACTCTTACATGCCCTGCAGGCGCGACGCGTTCCCAACTTGATCGCCGTCACCCTGACGATTCTGGTGGCGTTGGGAATCCTGTTCGGGGTGGCCTTCATGATTGGAGGCTCCGTCAAGACGTTCAGTGACGAGGTGCCGGTTTACAAGGAACGTCTGGAAGCGATGTCGGACGACCTGCTTGAAGAGCTTGCAGATCGAGGCATCAATGTCTCCGACTCCGTCACCTCCGACATCATCAATCCCGGCGCGATTCTGGACATCGCAGCCGGCACGCTTCGAGGAGCGGCGGCCGTTCTCTCAAGGCTGTTCCTGGGGTTCCTGACGATCATCTTCATCCTCTTCGAGGCCGGTGGATTTCCGGCGAAGCTGGAAGCGGCGCTCGGAAAGCGGGAAGGCTCCGAACGGTTCGAGAAGATCCGCGATGAGATCAAGAAGTATCTGGCGATCAAGACCCTCGTCAGTCTTGCGACCGGAATCACCATCGCGGCAGGCATGAGCATCATCGGCCTCGACTACCCACTGCTGTGGGGCACCCTGGCATTTCTCTTGAATTACATCCCCAACCTGGGATCGATCATCGCCGGTCTTCCTCCCACGCTGCTCGCCGTCGTGCAGCTCGGGCCGGGCTACGCGCTTGCGGTGGCATTGGTGTTCGTCGGCGTCAACGTCACGTTCGGTAATTTCGTCGAGCCGTACTTCATGGGCCGTCGACTCGGCCTCTCGACGCTGGTCGTGTTTATCTCCCTGGTTTTCTGGGGTTGGGTCTGGGGTCCCGTCGGGATGTTGTTGTCTGTGCCGCTAACGATGATCGTCAAGATCATGCTGGAGAACACGTCAGACCTGAGGTGGGTCGGTGTGCTGCTGGGTCCCAGCCCTTCGACCCGATCGATCCGCGAGAATCCCGGCAAGAAGAGGCCGCCATCCTGAAGCGGATCGTCTTGTGCCTGCTGGCCTTCCTGGCGCTTCTCGCCGCGACCGGATGTCAGCCTGATCGCCGGTCCGGTGCGGTCAGCGATACACGGCGTCTGGCGGTCGTCTCCCCCGCGGCGGCAGAGATGCTCGAACTGCTGGAATTGACCGATCAGATCGTTGCGATCGGCGAAACGGAATACTGGCCTGAGTCGCTCGTCGACCTCCCCTCCGTCGGACGGTTTGATGCACCGAATTCCGAGAGGCTGATCGAGCTTCGTGTGGACTGGCTGGTCACGACCTCCAGTCGCGCCGCGGACGACCGACTCCGTCATCTCGAATCGCTAGGGGTTGAAGTGCTGGCCCTCAAGACGGATACATTCGACGGCGTGCTTTCTTCGATCGAACAACTCGGCGCCCGATTTGATCGCGAGGAGCAGGCGGCACGGGTCGTAGACCGGATACGGCGCGACCTCGCCGACATCTCGGACCGAACCCGCGACCTGCCGCGACCGTCGACCCTCATCGTGGTCGGCCGAGAGCCCCTATTCGTTGCGGGGCCGGGAAGTCACATGGACGAGGTGCTGAAGATCGCCGGCGGTCGAAACGTCATCGAGGACGAAGGCTCACCCTATCGACAGTTTTCGCTGGAAGAAGTGCTCGCACGGAAACCGGAGATCATCCTCGACACGACCGGTGGCGCGGGGAGTTGGTCGGCGTTTGACTTTTTACCCGCGGTTCGCGATGGGCGGGTGTATGCGATCGACCCGGCACTGGTTGCTATCCCCGGGGTGCGGCTCGCCGAGATGAGCCTTTATGTTGCCCATCGTGTCCATCCAAACCGATTTGAGGCGGGCGATGTCGACTGACCGTCCACTGACCGCGGCACGAGCCATCGGGTACGGCGCGGTGGCGTTCGCCGTGTTGATAGTGACGATCCTCATCGCCGCGTCTCTCGGTGCTGTTCGGATTAACCTACTCGATCTCCTGGGCGCGTCCGACGTCGGGACAACGGCGATCCTCCGGGATGTTCGACTTCCACGCGTGCTCCTCGCGGCCATGCTCGGAGGAGCTCTTTCCCTTGCCGGTGTTGTCTTCCAGGCGCTGCTCCGGAATCCGCTGGCCGACCCTTACGTGCTGGGGGTCTCGGGCGGAGCCAGTCTTGGCAACGTGATCGCGGTGTTCGTCGGGCTCGGTGGTTCGTCGGTCCTGCTGGCGGGCTTCGCCCGACCGGCCGCGGCTCTTGTTGGAGCGTTCCTCACGCTGCTCCTGATCGAGAGGATCGCAACGGTCGCTGGACGCATGACCGTGTACACCGTCCTCCTGACAGGCGCGATCTTCAACGCCTTCAGTGCCGCCCTGATCTACTTCCTGCAGAGCATCGCGTCTCTCGACCAACTTCACGCGATCGTCTTTTCGTTGATGGGACGCGTCCCGAACTACGGCTACACGACCCTTGGCGTAATCCTGATAGTCCTGTTGATTCCTACCCTGCTCCTGTTCGCGTCGGCCCGTGATTACAATGCTCTGAGCCTCGGCGAAGACGGCGCAGCGCAGCTCGGTGTCGACGTCGAGCGATTGAAGCGAAAGACGCTGTTTCTCGGAGCGCTACTGACGGCCATTGCGGTATCGGTCGCGGGCATGATCGGCTTCGTCGGCCTCGTCGTTCCCCATCTACTGCGACTCTGGCGCGGCCCGGATCATCGACTCCTGATTCCGCTCTCCGTGTTCGGCGGCGCAACGTTCCTCGTCATCGCGGATCTTGGCGCACGACTGTTCATCGCTCCCGGAGAACTCCCCGTCGGCGTCGTCACGGCACTCATCGGCGGCCCGTTCTTTCTCTATCTTCTTCGTCGCTGGGGTGCTCGCCACCATGTCTAAACACCGACTACAGACGCAGGGACTCGGATTCGGTTACGGGAACCGTGACGTCCTGAAGTCCGTCGACCTGACGGTGGCGGGCGGAGAGATCGTGGGACTCCTCGGCCCGAACGGTACCGGCAAGAGCACGACCATTCGCATTCTCTCGGGCCTCGAGCGTCATTACCGAGGGTCCGCAACACTCGATGGCGTCGAGATTGCGACGATGGATCGGCGCGCGCTGGCCCGTCGCGTGGCGGTCGTCCCTCAGGAACCCAACTTCGAGTTTCCTTTCACCGCCCTCGAAATCGTGCTGATGGGGCGTCACCCTCATCTTGCCGGGCTGGCGTTCGAGTCGACACAGGATGTCGAGATTGCCCGCGGCGCCCTCGAGCGTTGCGATGCACTGGATCTTGCCGATCGCCCGATCGATCGGCTGTCAGCGGGCGAGCGACAACGAGTTGTTTGCGCTCGCGCCCTCGCGCAGGAGCCGGACGTTCTGCTTCTCGACGAGCCGGCGAGTTTTCTCGACATACGGAATCAGGTTGCGATCTACGATCTTGTTCGCGAAACGGTTCAGCGTCGCAACGTGGCCGTCTTGACCGTGATGCACGATCTCAATCTTGCGGCAGAGTATTGCGATCGAATCTATCTGCTCGACGATGGATGCGTCTTTGCCGGTGGGACCACGGCAGAGGTCTTGACCTACGCAAACCTGACCAAGGTGTTCCGCGCGGAGGTCTACGTCGACACCAACGCCCTGACGGGAAACCTGCTGGTCGTGCCTCTTCCCGGCAACGTACAGCGTGCGCTTCATCCCGAGGCGACGGACTCCGATCAGGACTGATGCTCGGGTCTTAGCAGATCGAACACCGACTTGACCGGACTAAACGTCTCGAGCGGCACCTCGACGAAGACCGTCAACCAACCGGCCATCGCCCCATTCCACAGACCGGGTCGCTCGAGTGCACGAACTTGATGACCGGCGACCGTCTTCTCGGTGACGATCGACGTCTCCGGATCGACGAATCGCTCCAGGTCGTAGGATCGCCCCTCGGCATCTCGGACCGCACAGACCAGATCGACGGGGTTGAAATGGGTGGCGCCGTCAACCTGTCGGGACTGCTCGGGATCCTCGCGATTCATCTGGGCCGTCTCTACGATCTGCGGCCGATCCTCCCCGGCGGAGCCTCGTACCCAGAACGGCCCTCCACCGGGTTCGTCGCGATTGAGGACGACGCCTGCGACTCGCAGCGGCCGGTCGAGAACTCTCTGGAGGCGTCGACGGTCCTTGTCATCGTCACCCACCAAGACCGATTCGATGAAACACCACTCTCGGAGGAAGTCCACCACCTCGCGGTGGTTCGTCTCGTCGGTCGACGCATCCTGCAGCCGAGTCTGATACTCGACCCGACGATCATGAAGCCAGGAACCGAGTCCGCCGAGGATTTTCTTCCAACGAACGGTGGTCTCGCGCCGTTTGTCGGGTTGCACGTTATCGATGTTCTTGACGAACACCAGGTCGCCTTCGGTTCGGCTTAGATTCTCGATCAACGCTCCGTGTCCACCAGGACGGAAGACGATCCGCCCCAGTTCGTCCCTCTGAAGATCCCCTTCCGGAGTCAGCGCGATGGTGTCGGTCGCCGGCGACTGCTCACTGAAGGACACGTCGTATCGGCAGCGGTGAATTTCCTGGAACTCGGGTCCGCGGCGGGCCAACCGATCGAGGAACATCGTTCGATGCTCCGGGGAGACGGTGAAGTGCACGCGACAGCCGCCATCCGCATCGGCAATGGTCTGCGCGGCCTCGATGAGATGCTCGTCGAAGGGCGTTCTGGGTTCGGGCCTGCCGTGATGAAAAGGGACAAGCCCCTTGGGCAAGCTCTCGAGGCCAAGCTGATCGGGATCGAGGAGTGCATGAACCCAGGCGTCGGAGCTCCCCGCGGCGCCGACACAACTTGCAAGGTCGTCGAAGAACGGAAATCGATGGCGATGTTCCATGAATCTCGCCCGTGCATCGTTACCCACAGTCGGCGAAACCATGAGGTCGCGAAACATCCTGCTCGCGGCCCCCGATGCCGGTACAAATTTCGAGAATCGCCCGGCACGTGCCGTCGAATCGTGTCGTCGAATCAACTCGTCTTGGCGATCCTCAGGGATGCGGTGGATGCCGTCACCGAGGGTGGCGGGGCGAACGAGACGGGCCACCGGACGGGGTCCGCTCAGAAATTCGATCTGACGCCGGACCTCGTCGATCGAGATCTGCCGTTGTTCGAGTTCCTCGCAGTCGTCCGACGAGAACTGGGTCATCGAGTCCCGACCGCCAGGGTGAGACTTGACCGAAGCCGACGCAGGCCGCTCCGACAGTCTCGACAGGTCGTGTCGTGAACGACCGAAAAAACCCAGACTCCCGCTGCAGGTGGCGTGAAGCGAACCAGACCGATTTCATCGGTCATCACGCGGAGCGACGCATCGGGGTCATTGATGGGGTGAGCGATCACGTGAGAGTCCGACAGGGGTTCACGCTCATGGAGGACCTGAAGAGTCACATCACCTCCACGTGTCGCCAGATCCACGGGGTCCGTTTGAGGAACGATCTCGAGACGCTGCCCGACTTCCGACCAATGCAGGGATCCACCCGCGCGCGCGCCTGCAGGGACGATGAGGGCCTTCGCGTAGCGCTCGCCGGAACTGTCGCTGTCCCGGGTATCGCAGGCCAGTAACGCAACACCCGGATCGGCGAGCGTCAGCTCGATCGAGTGGTCGCTCCCCAGCGATAGGTTCTCCCTGGAGCGCTTGGTGAGATGCTGGAATCGCGCGACGGTCCAACGTGCCGACGACGGTCGCAGGTTGACCTGGACCGTCTCGGTCGAGCCCGGGTGAGTCGGGTGAAACTCGAGCCAGGACTCCGCGGCGCTCAGCTGGGTTACGAAGAACGAAATCCACAGGAGACGAACCATGCGACGCAACACGTCAGCACCTCCGGCGGTGATTCTACATGAGAAGAATACGCGACTAGGCGGCGGAACCACCCGAGCGGGCCTGACGTCTGCGACGAGCTGCATCGAGAGTGGCGTGATCGGTCGCGTCCGTCGACTTTCCGAATAGGTCGGGTCGCGACCGTTCCCAGCACTCGAGGGACTTGGAGGCCGAGCGCGCGACCGCGTCGAATCGCTCGACCGGCTCGTCATGCTTCAGATCTGTCGGCTTCCGGCGGGTGACGGATCGCAACTCGGAGGTCGCGCCTATCCAGCGCCGCAGGTGCGCCCAACCTATCCACCGTCTCATCTCGAACACCGGCAATCCTCCCGACTCTACGTCCAATAGACGCACAACGGATGGTTTTTCACTGGGTTTTTGTCTGTGCGGACAATATGCAACAGATCCGTGGCCAACGGGTCTATTACCAGGAAGATACTAGCACACGGGGTTTTAACTTTTATAAGTGTTCGTTGAAGTCGCTTGAATTCGCGCGGGAGGTTGACCCGCGACCCGTCTCCCGGCGACACTCCGAACCCGGGATGTCCCCGTCGCGAGCCACGGTTGAAACTCCATCAGCACCACGATCCACTCGGGCTTGAGCAACGACTGCTGGATCGCCTGGTGTCGCTGCGCGATGAGGGTTCGGGTCCCCTGCTGATCATCGTCCCGACCCGCCAACTCTGCGACCATCTCTCACGAAGACTGCTGGAGCGATCTCCGGCGTGGCTGGGGGTCGAGATCGAACCCGTCGGTGCACTGGTTTGCAACATCCTCGCCGGCGAGGGGCTGGATCGCCGGGAGACCCTGGCAGAGTCGCAACTCGAGATGCTTGCGGAACGACACCTCCGTTCGACCGGAAGTCGGGACGAATGGTCGGCGTTCCTTCGTCGCCGTCCGAGAGCGCTCCGCCGGATGATGGCGGCCTTGAAAGATCTGCGCGAGGCGGATGTACCCGCGGCGGATGTCCGCGCCTCCGCAACGACCGAATCCGAAAACTCCCTGGCAACCTGGTACGACTGGTATCGCGAGACGATCGCCGAACAGGAGCAGGCGGGGCGTCTCGACGGCGCAGCTTCTGTCCAATCGGCGACATCGCTGGCGCGCGGATGGGCCGAACGTTACACGTCGATCCTGATCCACGGAGCCTACGACTGGATCGGCATCAACCTGAAGCTGTTCCAGCAACTGTCGCTCGGAGCGGCGGTGGAGCTCTTCCTGCCGTTCACACCGGGCCTCGCCGCAACGACGACTGCCGAGACATTCTGGGCTCGTTTCGGCGAGACTTCGCTCGGTGATATTCAGGTCTCTGAACCACCGCCAACGGACGACCCGCGATACGACCTCGCCATCCTGTTTGACGAGGACACCGATGCGACCGGCACCTATCCGGTAGCGATCGAGATGCTGGACTGTCAGGGCCCCCGTGCCGAGGTCGAGACGGCTATCGGACTCATGCAAGCGGCGATTCTGGACGGCGTCTCGGTCGATGAAGTGGTCCTTGTCGCCCGTGGGATCGATGCGTACGCGCCCAGTCTGGAAGCGATCCTCACCGAACAGGAGATTCCGTTCTCGTCCACCCATCGTGACACCCTGGCGCGAGTTCCATGGGTTCGCGAACTTCTGACGCTGATACGGGTCGTGCGTGAAGACTTCCCGCGCGCGACGACGATCGAGCTGCTGCAGTCGCGTCATATCGATCTGTCTTCCCTCTGCGGCGGCGCCGCGCTCCCCGGAGCCATCGCCGTCGAGGCGTGGAGTCGTGAGAACGGGGTCGTCGGAGGACGCGACGGCTGGGAAGAGGCGCTGGCCTCCTCGCCCGACGACAAGAGACCGGAACGCTTACTCGAATTCATCGAAGCCGTTCACGGGGCGATTGAACCGAACAGAGATCGCCGTTGGGCCGAGTGGGTGGAGCTGTTTCGCCGGGTCGTCGCACCGGTGGGGCAGGATTCGTGGAATACGGTGCTCGAGGAGATGGCTGGGCTCGCCGCTCTCCTGAAAGACGAGGTCGTCGGCTTCGGCGCTGCAACCCAGTGGCTCGAACAGGCCGTCGAGCGAACGGAGTATCAGCCGTTCGGCGCAAGGGACGGCTTGCGAATCCTCGATCTTCAACAACTTCGTGGCCAGACCGCCGACGTGGTGATCGGAATCGGGTTCCACGCCGGTCAGTTCCCGGCCTCGGTTCGGGAGGATCCGATCCTCGGTGAGGACCTTCGCCAACGACTGCAGCATCAAGGCCATCCGATATCGCTCCGAAACGAATCGGGCCTCGAGGAGCGACAGTTGTTGGTCGCCCTCGTCGGTGCCGCTCGCAGACGACTGATTCTCATCCGTCAGCGCGCGAACGATGCCGGACAGACCGTGGCTCCGTCTTCGTACGCCCGGCAACTGGACCGCCTGCAGAGCGTCCCGATGCTCGCATCGCGAGTTCCGTCCCACCCCCGTCACGCCCTGGAGCATGCGGTGTCGACGCGACAGATCCTCGATCCCAACGGGCTCTGGCTTCTGCGCGCCTTCCGCTCTCGCAATCGAGAGGACGACCGAGAACGACTGTGCTCTGCCCCCGAGTGGTCGGATGGGATGAGGATGATCGAGCAGACGGAGGACTTCTCCGGGGACGCCGGCATATTCGATGCGCGAGTGAAGCCGCGAGTGACGGAGGAACTCAGTGTCTCCGCGTTCGAACTGCTTGGGAAATGCCCGCTTCAGTACTGGTTCCGCCACGTCCTTGGCGTTCGCGCCCTGGACGAATCACCGCTCTTCGATAGCCTTTCCCATCGCACGATGGGGAGCGCGGTTCACGCATTACTGCAGCAGTGCCAGCCAATCCTGTTCAAGGAACGTCCCGACGTCGACCGGAACCGCGTCGAGGCCGTGATCGACCGACATTGGCCCGATACGGTGGGTGCCCTCGGCCGCCGACTCGCACGAGAGCTACCGGCACTCTGGAAATGGGAGGAGCAGCGCTGGCGACGAGCGATCGTCGATTTTGTCTGTGGCGACCTCGCGAGGATGGCCGTGGACAAGTGGCAGACGATTGAGGTGGAACAGCCTCTCGAGTTCACGCTGTCGGTGGGTGATCGGACCGTTACACTCCTTGGTCGTCTCGATCGGATTCTCACGGGGCGTGGCGAGGATGGTGGCACCACCACTCTCATCGGCGACTACAAGACGTCAAGATCGGTCAAGGATCTGGTCTCGCCCTCGAAGATTCTCCGTGCGGAGCATCTTCAGTCGGCGCTCTATTGGCGAGGGGTCGAAGGCGCGCCCGTGGAAATGCTGGCGATCTCGCCCGACGTCAAGCCCGGTCCACGTGATGCTATTGGGAACTTCGCCGGATTCGCCTCGGAAGACAAAGCCTCCGGATTCGAGGAGACCCTCGGGCTCGTCGCCCGTTTCCATATTCGAGGCAGTTTCCCGTTCTCCAGCGGTAGCCACTGCACGTACTGCTCGTTCTCTTCCGCCTGCCGACGATTGCACCCCCCGTCCGATCAACGCGAGCAGCTGGACATCGACGGGCGGCGGATCCGATCGGTCAAACTCAAATCGCTGAAGGCACCCCTCGTACCCGACGAGATTGCACCGGGAGCCGCGGATGGCTAAGGCGCCGTTGACCGACGCGACGGCCCGAGGGCGGGCCGCCACGGATATGAACTCGAACCTGGTCGTGCTGGCAGGTGCCGGTACCGGCAAGACCAGCCTGCTCATCGAGCGAATTCTCAACGCTATCGGCACCGGGATCCTGGCGTTGGATCAGATGGCCGCCGTGACGTTCACGGACAAGGCCAGCGCCGAGATGCGCGAGCGTCTGGGTAGCGGGCTCGAATCGCTCTACGCCGTCACCCGTGGCGATGCGCCACCGGACTCGGGGTCAGAAGCCGGTCGTGCGTGGGCTTACCTCTCACAACATCACGAGACGTCAGACATCAAGCAGAGGATCGTGGACGCACTGGATTCGCTGGAGACGGCCCAGATCACCACAATTCATGGCTTCTGCAGCGAGATCCTCCGTTCCCATCCACGAGAGGCGGGGGTCGACCCGGATTTCATCATCGACAAGGGCGAGCACGGTCAGCGGTTGTTCGAGGAGCGTTGGCGTCGGTTCCTCGGCGAGCAACTCCAATCGGATCATTCGGCAAACAGGAAGTGGACCGGACTGCTGGATCGACTATCGCTGAAAGACATCACCTCCATCGCGCGAGTTCTGGCGTCGTTTTCGATGGACGAAGACTCCGGCGCGCAAACGGGCGGGTCTCAGCAGGGGTTCCTGCGCGATCTGGCCACGCGTCCGGCCGATGCCATCGACACGCTCCTCAAGGGCCAACCGGAGTTCACGGCCAAGACCCGCGAGTACTCCGGCCGCGTTGCGTTGCTACTCCGTGCGTACGTCGACGAGGGTGCCGCGGGACTGAACAGCGTGATCGGAACCGACCGCGAAGCATTCGAGACGCTGATGGGACGGTCCATCACGCCGGGCGTCAAGGTCACCGATCAAGAGAGTGAAGCAATCCAGGAGGCCTTCAAGAGCGGCAAGCGTGTACTGAAGGCCCTGGGAAAGATCGACAACGATACGGTCGCCACACTGACCGAGCTGCTTCACTCATTCGGAGTGCAGTTTCGCCAAGCCATGCTCCGAAGCGGCTATGTGACGTTCGATGGCCTCCTCCGTCTGACCAGAGACCTATTGCGCCAATACCCCGCGATTCGCGACAACTATAAACGTCGCTATCGCATGCTGTTGGTCGACGAGTTCCAGGACACGGACCCACTGCAGTACGAGATCGTGTTCTATCTGACCGGCGTCGTAGGCTCGACCGAGCGGGACGCGTACGCAGAAGATCTCACGGCGGGACGACTGTTCATCGTCGGAGACTCCAAGCAGTCGATCTACCGATTCCGCGGAGCGGACTTCGATGCGTTCCGGCGCGCGGTGCTTCACATCGAGTCCTGCGGCGGGCAGACCCTCGACCTGATCAGCAATTTCAGGAGTGACGCCGCGATCCTTGCGGGGATCAACGACCTGCTGGACTCCCCTCTCTCCGGCTGGAACGCCGATAGTCGTCAGCCGGACTATGTCCGTCTTGGCGCCACCAGAGAGGGCAGCGAAGAGCGCCCGATCGAGATCTGGACGCTCGCCGGTGCGGCGGGGAAGCACGCCGATGAGCGACGCGCGATCGAGGGGCAGATCCTCGCCCAGGGAATTCAGGAGACCGTCCAGGACGGAACATTCGGCTACGAAGACTGCATCGTGATCCTACGAGCGATGACGTCCCTCCCGCTTTATGTCCGCCCACTCAGGGCTGCAGGGATTCCCTTTGTCGTCGACGGAGGTAAGCAGTTCCTTGAACGCGCCGAGGTCGTTCAATTCTTGTCGGTGCTCCGGACCGTCGCGTGTCCCGGCGATCAGGCGGCCCTGGTGGCCTATCTGCGGTCGCCTGGCGGCGGTGTCGACGACACCGAGTTGACGCGGTTCGCAGACGGCGGCGGTCGCTGGGTCTGGTCCGCTCAACACCCCGACCCCAAGCAGTACCCGACGCTGGCGCGACGCTTCGAAGAGTTGCGAACGCTCTCTCGCGAGATGTCCGACCTGACACCGGGCCTGGCGATCCATCACGCGCTTGAGTCCAGTCGTCTCCTGATCCTCCATGGCGCCGGGTTCGAGGGCCCACAGCGGGTCGCGAATCTGCGGAAGGTCGCGACGACCGTGGCGGACCGCGTCGCCGACGGGCGATTCGATCTGGCGGAGATTCTCGACGCCATCCATGCGGGACGTATCGGAGACCTCGATACCGAGGCCCCTCTGTCGGACGATGCGACGAGCGGCGTTCGAATCATGACCGTCCACAAGGTCAAGGGCCTCGAGGGTTCGGTTGTGTTCGTTCCGGACCTCGCACGCGAGTCGATGGACAACCGAGCGCCAAGCTGGAACGCACGGGTCGTGAGCGGCGGCGACGAGTCCTCCCACGCTGCCGTCCGTGGAACGACGATCTGCAACGAAAACGCCGCCGCACAGGAACTCCTCGATATTGAGCACGGACGCGCAGAGGGTCTGCGAGTCCTCTACGTCGCGCTGACCCGCGCTGCCCACCGTCTCGTCATCATGAATCCTCCAGGAAAGGCCAAGAACGACTGGCAACGCGCTCTGGCCGCGTGGGGCTACGATGTCGAATCGCCCCCCACGAACGACGGCACGTTGGATCATCCTGCCGTTCGACACCGATCGGTCACCGGCGGCGACGTCGAGCCACAGGTCACACGGGATGACACCCCTCTCGACAGTGGCTCGGTGGATCGCTGGGAGCAGGCCGCGAAACTCATCCGTGATTCGTCGACCTGCGGCTTTCACGCTCCGAGCGACCACGACGCTCCCGAGACGATCGCACCGATGGGCGATGGTCCACACGAGGCGAACGACTCATCCGACGTTGGACGAGCCCTCGGCACGACGCTTCATCTAGCCCTGGAGACATGGGACCTGAACGATGCCTCGCTGCTCGCCTGCGCGCGACGAATCGCTGAAACGCAGGCTGTGGCGTACGCGGTCGACCCGACATCGCTTGTGAGCTCGGCTGAAGCACTTGTAAGTGCGTTCCTGTCTTCGGATCTGGCAGGACGACTTCGAAACGCTGAGATCGTGGGCCGAGAAGTGCCGTTACTTCTACGGGACGATGATGGAAGACGCTGGCGTGGATCCATCGATCTGCTTTATCGCGACGCGCGCGACGGGCACGGCGGAATTGTGGTCGCCGACTTCAAGACCGACCTGGACACCGACCCGGATCGCCTGCGGGATCGCTATTCGAAACAGCTGGCGGTCTACGCCCGTGCCGTCAAAATGGCCCTGCAACTTCCGAGCTTGCCTCCGTGCGAGATCTGGGCATTGCGCAGTGGCGAGCGGGTCAACGCGGCCGCGGCCGACTAGACGGGGTCCGTAAACCGCGCGTACCTAGCTCGAGGGGGAGCTATGAAAAAGACATTGGGGATCGTCTCTGCCGTGGTAATCGCCGTCACGGGCGTCGTTTTCCTGGTCGGGCCAACCACGATCGCCCAGGAGTTCGACGAGGTCGTCGTCCGAAATTTCCCGGCTATCCAGCGGATCGTCGGCGATGTCGAGGTCACTGGCGTCATCGATATGGCCGAACTGACCTCGATCCAGGACGTTCTCGTCCCGCCGGTGCGACTCGATGAGACGACTCGTCTGGTGGATGCCGGAATCATCAAGACCGAGGGGTTTCCCTATCTGGTTCTCAGTCTGCACGGCGAGGTCAAGGGACAGGTTCAGCAGACCGGTGAGGTGGGCGTCGTTCTCCTTCCGGAACAACCTCGCATCCGACAGGCCTTCAACGAACAGGGTCTGCTCCATTTCTCCCTGCGTGCCACGGCGAACAAGGTGACACCGAGCTCGTCTTTCTTCGCTTCCGATCAGCCGCGCTACACGGTCGGGTTTCAGGCCTACCGCGCGTACGTTTACAACACGACCAACAAGGCCGTCACGGTCGACCTGTTCGCCTATCTGACGAATTAGGTCGTAGTGGATGGAACTCGGGACGATCATCTCCCCCAGTGAACCGGATCTTATCGACGCGACATTCGTCGATCGAGAGAAGCGGTTCACGGTTCATGCCCGTCTCGACGATGGGACGGTCGTGGCGACCCATCTGGCTGATTCCGGACGCCTCACCGGGTTGCTGAACCCGGGAGGACGGCTTCGACTCCGACCTGCCGCCCCCGAGAGCAAACGCAAGACCGCGTTTACCTGCTGCCTGGTCCATGCCCCGCGCGCTGACTGCTGGGTGTCCGTCGAAGCGGCACGCGCTAATCGTCACGCCGCCGTTCTTCTCGAGGCGCACCAGCTGCCCTGGCTGAAAGCCCCGCTAACCTTTCGACGCGAGGTCCCGCACGGGAATCATCGGTTCGACTTTCTCGTCACGGACGCGGAGGGCCCGTGCTGGGTCGAGGTCAAGTCGGTGAGCTGGGTCGAGGACGGAGAGGGCCTCTTCCCCGATGCACCGACACTACGCGGCGTCCGCCACCTGCGCGCGCTGGCCGACCTCGCGCGGAGCGGAGAACGAACGGCGTTGTTGTTCGTGGTTCAGCGCAAGGACGCACGGAGAGTCTCCGCCGCCGCCGACATCGATCCGGCATTTGCCGAGGCCCTGGATGCAGTCGCGAAGGTCGGCACCCATGTCGATGCCTGCCTGCTTGAACCTCGCTCCGATGGGAGCGTGCGCTGGCGACGCCGAATCCCGGTCGTCACGAGGACGACGACAGAGTAGATATCAGCGATGGTCGCGACGCATCTCCAGCCAGTCACTTAGACGGCGAGATTCGACCGGATCCAATTCCGCGTCGGAATAGAGACGGACGCCGCGATCCGCGACGGACCATTCACCGTTTCGCGCGGCGCTCGCCACTATCAAGGGCAACACCTGACGCCCGAGTCGATCGACGGACTCCTCGATCGACGGCAAGGCCATCAACTCCTGAAGGATATGCATCGCCTCGCGTGGCTTGTCTCGGTTACAGTGATCCTCGATTCTCTTGACGCCGGCGACCAGAAGTCGATCGACGGTGGATGTCCTGGACCCGAACGTCTCCCACTCACGAATTCCGATCCGGTAGGCCAGATCGAAGTCGCCTCGTTCGAATGCGATGCGATGCGCTCGCTCGAACAATCGTTGTACGCCCTCGGTCTGCCGCACGATGTCGCTCATGAAGCTTGCGGCGTCGGCAGCACCCGCCGTGGCCCGTTCCAGATCGCCTCGATCGATGGCATCCCATGCGACGTTCAGACGGGCGAGACCCGCCGCCGCCTCGAGCGGAACCTGCCAGTACATCCCCTCCGTCTGCTGGAGACGTGCGATCGGGTCTCGTCGGCGCGCCCGAAGCGGGTCGACTTGCTGACGGTTGAGTTTTCTTCCCCAGCGCTCGGCGAACCAGCCGACATCGAAACCGTCCCTTGAGGTGGTCTCGATATCTACAGCCCGGTCTCCGATGTGGATGCGGACCATGAGATGCCCGGGAAACGCGAGAATTTCCGGTCGGTAGCCCATCTGACGATAGACGAGACCGTAGAACAGGGTGGAAGAGACGCAGTTGTACATCCCGTATTCGACGAGTCCTTCAAGGCTGTCCGCCTCCTCGTTGTAGTGGCGGAAGACCCGATGTTGGATCCGGTTGTGAATACTGCGGGCCCGGCGATACCCCGGTGCGTCGTCCCGCGAGCGCACGATCGATTCGACCGTCTGACGGACCGCCGTCAAGCGTGCGTCGATCGCGTCCTCGGACGTCTCGCCATCCGCCGAGACGTAGCTGCGGATCAGTTCGTCGTCGATCGGCGACATCGCCAGCGACGGAATTGCCGCCAGGCAGAGAAGAGCCAGACAGGCCAATAGCCCTGGCATCCGTAATTGAATACTGTTAATCATCACATTACTTCTGGTTTGGTTTCCGCCCTCGCATCGCGAATATAGGTTCGAGATCGGGGCCAGGCAATTCCGTCGTGGATCAAAATGGTTTACAATCTGGCACTTGCAGATTCGTAATTCCGATGCCGAAATTCCCATTCACATCACACGCGGTCGGGCACATCGCGGGCAACGTCTATTCCGCGTTGGCCCACAAACTTGCCGGCTTTTCGGGCGAGGTCTACCCGCTCCATGTCGGTGACACATGGCTGGAACCGGCGATCGGGTGTCGGATGGAGGATCTGACGGTTGACCGCTACCCCGGGATGCATCGCTACGCGCCACCCCAGGGACGGCGTGACCTTCTGGAGGCCGTCGCCGAGCGGACGGCGCGGCGCAGCGGCCTGGCGGTCACCCCCGAGAACCTCCTGATCAGCGCCGGCGCGACCGGCGGCCTGGGCGCCGTGGCCGGCGCGCTCCTTCAGCCCGGCGACGACGTCCTGGTCCTCACCCCCTACTGGCCGCTGATCGTCGGTATCCTCCGTTGCTACGGGGCCCGGCCCGTGCCCGTCGACCTACTGACCGACGGCGAGGCCGAGGAGATCAGAGGTCGGCTGGATGCCGCCCGGACCGACGCCTGCTCTGCGATCTATCTGAGCACTCCCAACAACCCCAGCGGACGGGTCATCCCGGCCGCCTGGATCGAGGCAATCGTGGATTGGGCAGCGGAGCACGACCTGTGGGTCTTCTCCGACGAGGTCTACGAGGACTACGTGTATGAGGGCGAACATGCACCCGCCCGCCCGTTCTCGCCGGAACGCACGTTCTCCGTTCATTCGTTCTCGAAGGCCTTTGGCATGGCCGGCAACCGGTGTGGCTACGTGGTCGGTCCGTCCGAGCGGATGGCCGATCTCTGCAAGGTCAGCACCCACGCGTTCTACAGCACGCCGACCGCCAGTCAGATCGCCGCCGTCCAGGTTCTCGACGGGCGGGGCGACGACTGGCTTGCCGATGTTCGCCCCCGCTACCGTCAGGCCGGGAAAGATGCCGCCGACCAGCTGGGGCTGGCCGCTCCCCAGGGGAGCACCTTTCTCTTCATGGACGTCGCCGACCAACTCGATGAGCGCGGCCTGATCGGGTTCCTCGAGGACTGCGCCGACGAGGGTCTGTTTCTTGCGCCGGGACCGAGCTTCGGCCCCCATCCGACCCACATCAGGATCTGCTTCACGGCGGCCCGGCCCGAGGTTGTCGGTCGTGGCGTCCGCCTTCTCGCCCGGCGTCTCGGTCGCTGACGAATCGATTCCCGAATTAGTGCTGACACCGACGGCAGTAGAAGGTGCTTCGCTGCTGCTGAACCTCACGTTCGATGGTTCCGTCGCAACGTCGACAACCTTCTCCGTCCCGCCCATACACGAAGAGGTAGTTCTGATACGAGCCCTCGACGCCGTCCGCATCTTGAAAGTCTGAAAAGGTCGTCCCACAATTTCGAATCGCACGACGGAGAATCTTCTTTGTCGCGCGGGTCAGGTTTGCGATCTCTTCGTCGTCGAGATCGCACGCATGACGCTGGGGCGCGATGTGAGCCTCGTGAAGAATCTCCGAGGCGTAGATGTTCCCGAGACCCACGAGGCGGTCCTGCCGCAGCAGCCAGGTCTTGATGGGTGAACGACTGTTCCCGATCAGTTGACGGAACCGTCGCGGCGTCAGGCGGCGAGAGAGGGGTTCTACCGCGTTGGGAAGGATATCTTCATGACGCTCCCGCCAGCCGAAGGTACCGAAGCGTCGCGTGTCAACAAATAGAAGTGAGCCTTGATCCAATCGAAAGCGGGCTCGCAGGTGAGGTATCGACACACGGGGATTCTCGTGGACCAGGAGCCGCCCGGTCATCCGAAGATGCACCGCCAGCCACCACTGCGGTCGTCGGTCGTGTGTCAGCTCGAAGATGACCTGCTTTCCGGCCCGAAATACACTGGAAATCACCGCGCCCGCCAGCGGCGGGGGCGTTTCTCGCCGGAGCAGGTCGTCAAGAATCGTCAACCGCCGAATCACACGTCCCTCGACGCGGGCGCTCAGCTGACGTGCGACAGTCTCGACCTCGGGAAGTTCCGGCATCGCCGCTCATGCTAGCACCGGCCGGTCCTCGTATACTGCCCGCGATCTTCTCAAGACTCATCCGGGGATTCCATGTCGCGATTCGAACTGATCGCTTTCGATATTGACGGAACACTTGTACACGGACCCAACGGGTTTACGGTGTGGGAAGTACTCAACGATCACTTCACCGGTGTACCGGAAGTCAATCGCGAGCGCTACGCGCGCTACAAGCGCGGTGAACTGTCTTACGCCGAGTGGGTTGCACTGGACATCGAAGGCTGGCGAGACGCGGGCGCGACACGCGAGACGATCGTCGGCGCCCTGAGTCCTCTCCGGCTCATCGACGGTGCGACCGAGACGCTACAGAAGCTGAAAGCCGATGGCTGCCTTCTCTTTGCGGTTACCGGAACCCTGGATCTGATGTTAGAGACCCTGTTTCCCGATCATCCTTTCGACGAGGTCTACGCCAATCACATCGGGTTCAACGACGACGGCACGATCGGTCACTGGCGTGCGACACCCTTCGACATGGACGGAAAAGCGAAACTCCTACGCGCACTGGCGATGCGTCACGGGGTGCCCCTGGCCCGGACCGCTTTCGTCGGCGACAGTTCGAACGACGTATGGATTGCCCGCGAGGCGGGATTCACCGTTGCGTTCAATCCCGCGTCCGACGAACTCGTTGAGATCGCCGACGTCGAGGTTCGCTCCGAGGACGCTCGCGATCTATTGCCCCACCTGACCGGGTCGTCTTGAGTCCCGACGTCGCACCCTATCTGGGCCCCACCGCCTGCCTGACCACGGCCGGACTCTGGGCGATGTCGGTCTACCTCTTCAGGGGCCCGATCGAGTTGCATGGGGCACGCTCCGTCAACCTGATGAAGTGTTCGATCGCGGCGGTTCTTCAGGGCGTGACGGTCCTGCTGCTCGGACAGTTCCATGCCTTGTTCGAGGCACCGATCCGGAGTGTCGTCCTGATCGGCATTTCGGGGATCATTGGTCTGACACTCGGCGACACCTCTCTTTTCGCGGCGATCGCACGTCTCGGGGTTCATCGGACACTCCTGCTGCAAACGCTCTCACCGGTGTTCGCTGCCATCACGGCTGCGTTGGTCCTGGACGAACAACTGACGCCCAGGATCGCCGTCGGCGGCCTGGTGATCCTGTCCGGGGTCGGCATGGTTGTCGCCCCCTCTCGCAGGTCGGGATCGGGAGGCGATTGGAAATTGCTGGGAATCCTCTTCGCGGTTCTCGCTGCTCTCGGGCAGGCCGTCGGGCTCGTGTTGGCAAAACAGGGCATGGAAGACGTCGCGATCTTGCCGGCCAGTTTCTTGCGCCTGGGCTCCGCGGCGATTGGTTTGCTGTTGCTTGGTTCGGCGGCGGGTGGACTCTCGCGGCTTCGAGGCCTGATCGGCGATCGCAACTCCCTTGCACGAGTCGCGCCCGGAACGCTCTTTGGGACTTACATCGCCCTGTTCTTGATGATGGCCGGAATCGCGTGGTCGCCGGCGGCCGTAAGCTCGGTTCTTCTCTCCACGGGGCCGGTGTTCAGCCTGATCTTCGATCGTTTCGTGGTTGGCCAGGCGATCACGCCGCGTGCCCTGGCCGGCACGCTTCTGGCCATCGCCGGAGTGGCGGTCGTCAGCGGCGCTTAGGGCGCGGTACAGGCCTGAGCGTTCAGATTCTTCCGAGGGAGTTCCTGAGACGTGAACCCGAGAGAGCCCTCCCCGCACACGTCGTTCCACGAACGCACCTGATAGAAGAAGACATCTCCGCTTGGCGGTAGTTCGGTGTCGTCCGCCTGCGGCACCGCCAGATTGGCCTCGAAACAGGCCCCGTAGTCCGAGAACGCAATCCCGGTGGTGTTGCGACTGACGGTCCATCGATCCGCCGCCGGAGCGACACCCCACACGAGCCGCACGTCGTGAGTGCCCAGTCGCTCGGCGTTCAACACGACCGCGACGGGATTCGCCCGATCATCTCGATTTGGGAAGCAATCACACTCGTCGCCGACGCCATCCGAGTCAGCGTCGAGTTGCTGCGTGTCTGAATCCGCGAAGCAGATATCGCAGACATTGCCGATGCCGTCCAGATCGTCGTCCCTCTGAGCTGGATTGTTCGTGACAAGACAGTTATCCGTATCCTCACAAACGGTGTCGCCGTCTGCGTCGTTCTCGATGTTGACGGGACACGGGTCGCAGACGTTTCCGAACGCATCCCCGTCCGTGTTCTCCTGCCCGCCATTGGTATCGACGGGGCAGTTGTCCATATCGCCGCAGACGGCGTCACTATCGGCGTCGTTGAATGGATCCAGCGGACAGGCGTCGCAGGCGTCGCCAAGAAGATCGCCATCCTGGTTCACCTGTGGGCTGTTGGATGTCGTGGGGCAGTTGTCCACATCGGCGCAGAGACCGTCTCCGTCATCATCGTCGAGCGCGTCGAAGGGACACGGGTCACAGAGGTCGCCGGTCGCATCGCCGTCGGTATTGGCCTGCAATGGGTTCACGGTCGTCGGGCAGTTGTCCACGTCTCCACAGATCGAATCGAAATCGCCTCCATCGTTTGCCGCATCGAACGGGCAGGCGTCTTCCCCATCACAGATCGCGTCGCCGTCGTCATCCATGGCCAGGCTACATCCGCAAACACCGGCGGCGACCTCGAAGTCCGGGTCCCGGGTCCCCTGCGGCGGTGCCCCGGGGCTATCCCAACTTCCCTGCTGAAGTGCGCAGTTCTTGGCCCGGACCAGATAGAACCAGGCGGCTCCGGAGGGAGGCTGCCCGAGGGCATCGGTCGAGGGGCCGGGAAGCTCCTCCGCGGAACAGGAAACTCCGGCGGCCGCGAAGTTGCCGTCGCTCATCTTCAACGCGCCGAGCTCTCCACGGACAAGTTGGTAGTTCATTGAATCGGGAAGCGGGTCCCAGGTCATCGCCGTTTCGGTTGTGAACCGCAGATTCTCGATGGGCTGCGGGATGCCGCTGACCACGCAGATGTACTGCGTCTCGGTGAGTTGATCGCTGCCGGACACGTTCGATGCGGTCAGGCTAACGTCGAAAATCCCGGGCTGATCGAAGACCATCGTCGGGCTCGGCTGGATGCTGTCGACGATCGCGTCGCCGTCGCCGTCCCACTCCCAGCTTGTGGGTTCGTTCTGTGTTGCGTCCGAGAACGTAACCGAGAGTGGGAACTGCCCCACCACGGGGTGCGCCGAAAACGCCGCGACCGGCGATGCGGGAACCGGCCCCTTCACGATCGTGAACTCGTCGAGCTTGACGCCATCCTTCGAGAGAAAGACCGCGTCCATGCGCGGACCGTCGATATCGATGACGACGGAGCCAAACTCGTTCATTCCACGCAACATGACGGGATGATCCAGGTCCCCTCCACTCAGTTTGCTGGAACTACCCGCGACGGTATGAACGATGCCGCTATGGGGGTTCGGCCCGATCATCGGCTTCGTATAGGCACCGGTTCCGTTCACATCGCCGTCTCCACCATCCAGGCGCATCGTCATCTCATTGAACGTCTCGGAGTCTCCGTAGTGTCCGTCCGTCGGATAGCTCCGCTCGTAGCTGTGACTGTGGCCGGTGAACGTCAGGTCGACACCGTAGTCGTCCAGGATCGGGACGGCGAACTGACGCATGTCGATCATGTTGAGGAGGACATCCGAATTGTGACTCCCGCGACTGTAGGGAGGGTGATGCCAGAACGCGACGATCCAGTCCTGGGCGGTAGCCGCCAGATCGGCCTCCAGCCAGCCCATCATGCCTCCATCATCTTTCCGATAAGTATCCTGCGAATCCAGCACGATGAAGTGAATCGATCCGAAGTCAAACGAGTAGTACGCCTCGGTACCGGATGCCAGACCACCGACCTCCGCCATCCGTGGCAACGTGAAGACGTCGTAGTAGACCCCGGACTCCGTCGGCGAATCGGCGCTGGCCGCATCGTGATTGCCCAGCGTCGGCCAGAGGACAGACTTGCGGAGCATCTGCGGGAACCAGTCGAATAGTTTGTCCTGGTATTCCTGATCGGTACCGTTCGGATACGCGTTATCGCCCAACATCAGCCACAGGTCGGTGTGGGTGGTTCCGGTGTAGGCGTAATACGCATCACGGACCTCCGCAGCCTCGGTCGAACCCTCACCGGAATCTCCAAGGATCCACATGCGTGTCCGGCGCGACTGCCCCGGCAACGGTGACGTTATGAAATAGTGGTTGCCGTCGTCACCGGCCAAGATCTCTGCAGGAGACCCGACGGCATAGTCATATCGCTGGCTATGTTCCAGTCCGACGAGCTCGACGACATGATCGGTCGTCATTACCAACGACTGCATTGTTAGGTTCAACCCGTTGGCTGGAGTTCCGTAGTCGACTCGACTACCGGTGGCGATATCGGTTCGCCAGCGGATCGTGATGCGATCATCGCCGCCCATTTGCAGGTAGGGACCACGGGTGACCTCAACGGCGAGGGTTGACGAGCCACCGAGAAACGCAGCAGCGAGCAGGCAGGCCAGGGCCCACGGGTATCGGTCGTGTCGCCTCCCGGCCCTCATCGTCTCCTCCGTACAATTGAGGATACGGGGTAGACGGGCAGAGGAGAACCAATTCCTGGGAGAAATGATCACCGACGCGCTTGTGTTTTTCGGGATTGTCGTCGTTTTTGCCGGTTGAGTCGGCAATCGGTCGTCAGAGTTGGCGGACACCGCCGTCGTCACCCACGAGCACTTCATCGGCACGACGCCTCGCGAAGATGCCGTGGGTCACGACTCCGGGAATCCCGTCCAACTGCCTCTCCAGCGCCTCTGGATTTTCGAAGTCGAGATCCTGCGCATCGAGAATGACGTTTCCATTGTCCGTCGTGAATCCGTCGCGAAGCTCACATCGCCCACCGAGCCGAGCGATGCGGTCTTGCACCAGTCGAACGGCCATCGGAATGACCTCGATGGGCAACGGAAACGTTCCCAGACGGGTCACACACTTCGTATCGTCGACGATGCAGAGAAACGTCTGCGAGACCTCGGCGATGATCTTCTCCCGGGTCAAGGCGCCGCCACCACCCTTGATGAGTCGTCGTTGTTCGTCCACCTCGTCCGCTCCGTCGATGTACAGCGGCAGGGACGACTGGTCGGCCAGCGGGACGACCTCGATTCCGCACTCCCGCAACTGGCGTGTCGATGCCTCGGAGCTGGAAACGGCCGCCTGGATCGGGTGAGGCAAGCTGGGCAAGAGTTCGATCAGGCGATCCACCGTCGAACCGGTACCGACGCCGAGAATGATCCCCGCGGGTATCCGCTCGAGCGCCGCCCGCGCAACGCCATGCTTCTTGTCGTCCTGATCCCGACGTCCCATCATTCTCCCTCTTGCGGCTTCAGGATGACGCCCTGCATGCCTTTACTATCCATCTTGATCGTCAACGGCTTCGAGAGATGCAGGTGGCGAACGAACTCGCCCTCGTCCGCCGCCGGTTGCGCGGCCAACCAGGTCCAATCGACGGCCCCCTCACCGGCCTCCGGGTTGACCGTGAAGTAACCGGCCTCGCAGGAAGTCAGGTTCTGGAAGAAATGGGTCCCCTGTGACGGCGTCACCCTGAAGTCCTTGAATCCCGCCTCGACGATGACGCGGGCCCCTGCAATCTGATTCCAGGTCACCGGGATCCCGAGGAACGGGTCGGTCGATCCCCATCGACCGACACCAATCAGGAGGTATGCGGTGCCGGCGTGCTGAAGTCCCGCGTCGAAGCGCGCCACTTCGGACGCCGCCTCGCTGCTCCGCATCCGATCGAAACGATGGTAATCCACGACGAGAATATCGTGCAGGTCATCGACGATGCCGTGACCGAGGATGCTCTCGCTACGACAGAGGATCCGCGACGCCAGTTCATCGCCAATCTCGACGTGTCCGCCGCCACCGGCGATCGGCAAGGGACGCATCTGCAGGAAACCGAACTCGGCAGAGCGCTGGGGCGACGCGAGGTTGACGGCGAATTCGATCTCTACCGGCCCCGCCATACAATCTCGACCCACCTCCAGAAGACCGGACATGATGTCCGACAGCGGAAACAGACCGTGTTTCAGAACCGACGCGAAACTGACGACCCGAACGCCGGGTCGTGACGTCCCGTCGGTAATGGAATCGTTGTCGGGAGAATACGTGGATCCGATCGCGGCGAGTGTACCGTCGCGTTCGGCGACTCCCAGGTCGTAGCGAGAGATCTCGAGCTCCGACACGCCACCGGACTCGTGACCCGACTTCAGATCCAGCGCATAGAACTGCCGCTGGGAGTTTCTCAACACGTCATCGACCGACGAGAAACCGGGCTGATTCAGAGGGTATTTCGGACAGAAACGAAGCGCATTGCCGCCATCCACGACGGCCATGCCGAGACCCAGCGCCACGGCGGTGATGCCGTCGTCGGAGGTTGCCGGGGCGACCGGGTAGAAGTTATGCGACCGACCGACTCCGGAAAAATCCGGGTAGAACCGCGCCCCGTGCTGGCGCCCCACGATCCGCTGGATGAGCACCGCCATCTTCTCTTCCTCGAGTCGGTACGGCGTGATGTCCAGGAAGCCCTTGGCGCGGTTTGAAAAGGTCGAGGCGTACACCTGCTTGATCGCCGCAATCAACTGCCGCAGACGGACCGCCGGGTCCGGGTCATTGTTGGGCAGCATGTAGGTCTGATAGACCCCGGCGAAGGCCTGGCTGTGGGAGTCCTCAAGAAGTCCGGAAGAGCGAACGGCCAACGGATAGTCCGCGAACTCCAGGAACCGTTCCAGATCGCCGCTGCAACTCTTGGGAAATGGGGCGAAGAGGAACCGTTGCTCCAGCTCGGCGTCCGAGGTGCAGCTCAGCGCGAAGTCGTCGAGCCCGTTGCTCGTCAGAAACTCGTCGAAGATCTCCGTCGCGAGCACCGCGGCCTGAGGCACTTCGATGGGAATCGTGGGGAACTGCTGCTGAACTCGATACTCGTTGAGGACCCGATTGACCAGTGCCAGACCACGGGCCTTTCCTCCGAGCGACCCACTACCGATTCGCACGAGGCACGACGACCCGTCGTAGTCCTCCCGATTAAAATCCGCGACGACGCTGCGACGACGCTCGGTGCGATAGTCCTGAACCGAACGAATCAACTCTTCGCGAAGATGCTCGAGATCCCGAAAGTCGGCGATGCTGCGGGCCTTCAATTTCTCGGCCAGCTCGAACTCCGTCCGAGCCTTCAACCACATGGAGAAATGATCCCGTTCGCCGTGGAAGGCGAGAGTCTCCGCCGGCACGGTAGGGAGTTTTGCAAGGAGACTCTTCAGATCTCCAGCCCGATCGATCTCCTCTCCCTCGCTGGTCTGGAATACGAAATCGCCGAATCCGAATTCCCTCTTCAGAAGCCGACGCAACTGCGTCAGGAGTGTGGGCGAGCCCTTGAGGAGGAAGGCGGCGTCCTGCGCCCGGGCCAACTCTTCGTTTTCCGGGATGCTGGATTGCAGGATGACCGCCAGATCCGGCCTCTGCTTGCGTGCCGCCGCGATGAAACTCAACCCGGCGTCGCGTGTCTGAGCCCCCCCCCGTGGAAACTCGACGTCGGAGATGATCCCCATGACCTGATCCTCGTAGGTCTCGAAGAAGTCCCAGGCGGTCTCGTAATCCGTCGCCAGGAGCACCTTCGGACGCGCACGCATTCGAAGCATCTTCTCCGAGAGATTGAGGCCCTCGGCGAGTAACCGCTTGGTGTGAATGGTGATTTCCGAGTAGATCGTCGGCAGAAACGACGAATAGAAACGTACGTTGTCTTCGACGACAATAATGGCCGGGACGCCGGCGACGCCGGCGTCATGGCCTACGTTCCGCAAGTCCTCGACCTGCTGAACCATGGCCAGGAGGATGTCGACATCACCTCGCCACAGGAAGACGTTGTCGAATACCGACATGTCATTCCCGGCACTAAAATCGGTCAGCTGTCGATTGTTGTAGGCCAGAAGAATGACCGGCGTCTGCATTCCCAACTCGCGCAGACGGGTCGCCAACTCGCATGCGTCCATGTCGTCCACGTTGAGGCTGGTGACGACCATATCGATGCCCGCACGCTCGCGACAGATACGCAGCGCCTCCTCGCCGGTGGAGACCCGGACGACATCGGGATGATGACTGAGATTGAGTTGCAGAGACTGGCGGAGAAGGGCCTGATTTAACTGGCCATCCTCCGCCAGGGTAAACGAGTCGTAGAGACTCGAAACCAGCAGAATATGCCGGACCCGGTGGCGCATAAGATCGTGGAAACGGTTGCGAGACCGTGTCCTGAACTGCTGCTCGTCGGGCCCGCGACCCGTCACATAAGACTCCTCAAACGAGTCCCTGGTCCATCATCGAATCGGCAACCTTGAGGAAGCCCGCGATGTTGGCACCATTGACGTAGTTCCCGGGGGTTCCAAACCTGTCGGCGGCCTCGACGCAGGTCCCATGGATCGCCTGCATGATTCCGTGTAGTTTTCCGTCGACTTCCTCGCGACTCCATGCGTGCCGCATGCTGTTCTGCGCCATCTCGAGGCCGGAAACGGCAACGCCGCCGGCGTTGGCTGCCTTTCCGGGTCCGTAGAGAATTCCGGCATCGACGAATTGGTTGATGCCGTCGATCGACGTCGGCATGTTGGCGCCCTCGGAGACCACGTTGACGCCGTTGGCGAGCAGATGAGCGGCATCCTTGTCGTTGATCTCGTTCTGCGTCGCTGACGGGAATGCGCAATCGGCCTTGTGGTTCCACAGAGGGTTGGACGCCGCGTCGGCCGCCGTCTCGGTGTAGACGGCCCCCTTGAACTGATCGGTGTACTCCGCGATCCGACCGCGTCGATTGTTCTTGAGGTCCATGACCCACTGCAGTTTCTTTCGATCGATTCCAGACTCGTCGTAGATCACACCACTGGAGTCGGACAGCGTCACGACCCGAGCGCCAAGGTCGAGTAGCTTCTCTGTCGTGTACTGCGCGACGTTGCCGCTGCCGGAGACGAGGCAGACCTTGCCTTCCAGAGTCTGGTTCTTCGTCGCTAGCATCTCTGCGGCGAAGTAGACCGTCCCGTATCCCGTCGCTTCGGGACGAATCAGTGAACCACCCCACGCCAGTCCCTTGCCAGTAAGCACTCCGGTAAACTCATTGGCGAGTCGTTTGTACTGGCCGAACAGGAAGCCGATCTCTCGCCCCCCCACGCCGATATCTCCGGCGGGGACGTCGGTGTTGGGTCCGATGTGTCGGAACAACTCCGACATGAAGCTCTGACAGAACCTCATCACCTCGTTGTCGCTCTTGCCCTTGGGATCGAAGTCGGAGCCGCCCTTGCCGCCACCCATCGGGAGAGTCGTCAGGGCGTTCTTGAATACCTGTTCGAACGCGAGGAACTTCAGGATCCCGAGGTTGACCGACGGATGGAAACGAAGCCCGCCCTTGTACGGTCCGATGGAACTGTTCATCTCGACGCGAAAGCCACGATTGACCTGCACTTCGCCTGCGTCGCTCATCCACGGGATGCGAAACATGATGACCCGTTCCGGCTCGATGATCCTCTCGGCGATGCGTGCTGCCCGGTATTCAGGATGACGGTCGAGCACGACCTCGAGAGACTCGACGACCTCGTGGACTGCTTGGTGAAACTCCGGCTCTGCCGGATTCTTGGCCTTCACATCTTGCAGGAGTCCGTTCAACAACTCGCTCATCGCTCCAATCCTCCTCGGTGGATCAATTTAACCAACGACCCCGCAGCCGATGCGTCCCCCAGCGGCGCCAGTCGGCTGTGACGTCAGATCGTCTTGTTTCTCGTGAATGATGATCGCCCTGCCGACGATATCATTGGCATCGCCGGAACCAATGGACCAGAGATCGGTATTGAAGGTGTGCTCCGCGGCGCCGGTCTCATCGACCTCGAAGTTCCCGATATCGCCGAGATGAAACGCCTCGCCGCCCCACGCACCGTGGTCGACCGCGGTGGGGTTCCAGTGCCCTCCGGCAGACGTGCCATCGTCGGCACTGCAGTCGCCGACATCGTGAAGATGAACGGCGTGAACTCCGGGTGGGGCGTTCTGCACCTTGAGGACCAGAATGATCATGCCGTCGTTCTCGTAGAACTCCGCAGAACCGGTCAGCGTGCTTCCACTCTTGGCGTCGACCGTCGCGGACACGGTCGGGTCCCCTTCAGGAACATGGACGCCTTCGAGAGCGTCGTGGGCGGCTTCGGCATGTTCGGCAGCCGCCTGGTGAGCCTTGTCGCAGCCTGCCGCGGCGATCAGAACGATCGCGAACGAGAGGATGACGAAGAGAGTCCGCATTTGCATCATGATTCCTCGCATGTTGGATTTCGTCTCATCGCGCCGGCTGGCACCGACATCGATATTATGCCCGAATTCCACCGTCTCCGGCCTAGGATTCGCCGTCAAACAATGACGAATCGACCGTGGTCGGCAAGGTCACGCTGAGCCCCGGAACCGTCTCCATGGCCCGACGGATGGCCGTGTTCGCGTTGGCGTTGGTCGCCCATGCACGCCGCGCGAGTCCGTTACAGACGTCCCAACTCATCATGCTCTTCATCCGCCGGTCGGCGTCGCTCGTCCCGTCGGCCAGCAGGCCGAATCCGCCGTTGATCGCCTCGCCCCAGCCGACGCCGCCACCGTTGTGGAGGCTGACCCACGTCGCGCCGCGAAAGGCATCTCCGATCACGTTCTGCACCGCCATATCCGCGCACCAGGCACTTCCATCTTCGATGTTGGCGGTTTCGCGGTAGGGAGAATCGGTTCCCGAAACGTCGTGATGATCGCGTCCCAGCACGACCGGACCCTTGAGTCTCCCCTCTCGAACCGCGTCGTTGAACGCCAACGCCAGGCGCTTCCGACCCGGCTCGTCCGCGTAGAGGATGCGCGCCTGGGAGCCCACGACCATCTGGTGGCCCTCGGCCTCGCGGATCCAGCGGAGGTTATCCGCGAGCTGCCCGCGAATCTCCGGAGGGGCCTCGCGATGCATCGCCTCCAGGACGTCGGCCGCGATACGGTCGGTCGTCCGCAGATCTTCGGCGTCCCCGCTGGTACAGACCCAACGGAACGGGCCGAACCCGAAATCAAAACAGAGGGGGCCCATGATGTCTTCGACGTAGGACGGATAGCGAAAACGCCCGTCCGCCGCGTCGATATCGGCACCTGCTCTTCGGGCCTCGAGGAGGAAGGCGTTGCCGTAGTCCCAGAATCGGGTGCCGGCATCGGCCATCCGGTTGATAGCGGCAACGTGGCGCCTGAGGGACTCCTGGACCTGCTCTCGGAATGCCGCGGGGTCATCCCGCATCAATCGGTTCGACGCCTCGAGACTGAACCCGACCGGGTAGTAACCGCCCCCATAGGGGTTATGCAGGGAGGTCTGATCCGAACCGAGATCGACGCGGACGTTCTTCTTCGCGAGGTGCTCCCAGAGATCGACGACGTTTCCCAGATAGCCGAGCGAGAGGGGTTCGCGAGAGGACCTGGCCGCTTCAATACGTCGAACTACCTCATCGAGGTCGGTCGCGACCTCCTGCAGCCAGCCCTGTTCGTGCCGTTTGTACAAGGCTCGTGGGTTGATCTCTGCGATCACGCAGATGGCGCCCGCGATGACGGCAGCCTTCGCCTGAGCGCCGCTCATTCCGCCGAGCCCGGACGTGACATACACACGTCCTGCCAATCCTTCCGCGTCATCGATATCGAGGTAGCACCGACCCGCGTTGAGCAACGTGATGGTCGTTCCATGGACGATGCCCTGAGGTCCGATGTACATGAAACTCCCCGCCGTCATCTGACCGTAGGAGGTCACCCCGAGAGCCGCGAGACGTTCGTAGTCCTCGGGCGTGCTGTAGTTCGGCACGACCATGCCGCAGGTGACGACGACGCGCGGCGCGTCCGGATGCGATGGAAAGAGCCCAAGGGGATGCCCGGAGTAGAGCACGAGAGTCTGCTCGTCCGTCATCTCGGCGAGGTATTTCATCGCCAGTCGGTACTGAGCCCAATTCTGGAATACGGTGCCGTTGCCACCATAGGTCACGAGTTCGTGCGGAAACTGTGCGACCGCCGCATCGAGATTGTTGTGGATCATGAGCATGATGGCGGCGGCCTGCCGGCAGCGCGCCGGATACTCGTCGAGCGAGCGCGCTTTCATCTCGTGATCGGCCGGACGCAGGCGCCGCATGTAGATGCGACCGTCCGTCTCCAGCTCTTCGCGAAACTCGTCGATCAGGTCGGCGTGTTGCGTCTCGGGAAAGTAACGCAGGGCGTTGCGCAGGGCCTGCCGCTTCTGCGCGGGGTCCAGGACGGATCGCCGTGCGGGAGCATGATCGACGGTCGAGTCCTGCGGGACGAGGGGCGGAAGCTCTTCCGGTATCCCCGCGAAGAGCGAGTTCCGAAACGACTCTGCCGAATGATCGTGACCCATGGACGGCTCCGCATGAACGCGCTCGGTCTCATCGTAGCACCACGGGTCTTAAGAAACTTCCGGCCTCCGGCGTCCCAACTCGGAGCGCAACGTCTCCTCGATATTCGACTGCCGATACTCGAAACCGAGATCCATCAGGCGTCTCGGATAGACCCGTGCCCCGGCCAGCAACAACTCGTCGGCCATCTCTCCCGCCACCCAGCGCAGGAGAAATGCAGGCACCGGGAGGAGAGTCGGACGACCCAATACACGCCCGAGTGTCCTGGTGAATTCGCGGTTGGTGCACGGTTCCGGCGACACAGCATTGAAGACACCGTCGATCCGCAAATCACGGATGACCATCTGAAGCATTCCAACAAGGTCTTCGAGCCCCACCCAACTCATCCATTGGTGCCCGCTCCCCAGACGCCCACCCAGACCGAGACGAAACGGCAACAACATCTTTGTCAGCGCGCCGCCGCCGCCCGCGAGGACAACGCCGAGTCGTGGAATCACGACACGAACACCCCGTTGAGCCAGCACGTCGGTCTCGGCCTCCCACTGACCGCAAACGTCGGCCAGGAACCCCTCCCCGCGGTCGGACGTCTCGTCGAGGGTCTCGTCGCCGCGGTCTCCATAGAATCCCGTTGCGGATGCAGACACGAGGACCGCCGGAGGCCGGTCAAGTCCCGCCAGCGTCCGCACGAGAAGACGCGTCCCCAGCACGCGACTGTCGCGGATACGTTTCTTGACCGGATCGGTCCAACGCCGCCCGGCGACGCTCTCTCCGGCGAGATGCACAACCGCGTCGATCCCCTCAAGAGCACGGCCGTCGATCTCCTCGGTCGCCGGGTTCCATAACACCTCGTCAGCAGCCGTCGGCTGACGTCGGACGAGCCGAACAACGTCATGCCCCGTCGTGGAGAGCGACCGACAGAGGGCGCGACCGACGAGGCCCGAAGCTCCCGTTATGGCAACACGGTGTCGGTCGTCGTTACTCACTGGCCTCCGTGACGGGTTCCCAATCGAACTTCATGATGACCACTTCCGTTTGACAATTCGACCCGGAGACCGGGATGATCGTAGCGTCCGGTGGATTCTATCCTGTGCCGGATGGATGTTGGAGTCTCGATGATCGATGTGGGATACGGTGTGACCATCGACCCGGAGGATCTGGAGTTTTCGTACTCACGGAGTTCCGGCCCCGGAGGTCAGCACGTCAACAAGGTGGAGTCTCGGGTGACACTTCGCTTCGACGTGGAGGCATCCCAGGCGCTGACACCGACGCAGAAGCGTCGAATTTTTCGTGAGCTCGAGACCCGTATCAGCCGGGCCGGCCTCCTCATTCTTCACTGTCAGGCCCATCGCAGCCGGAGCCGCAACCAGGCGATCCTGCTGGAGAGGTTTAGCGACCTGCTGGCCGCGGCGCTACGCCCCCCCAAACGACGGGTCAAGACCCGACCGGGACGTGCCGCACGCGAACGACGCATCACCGCGAAGAAACGAAAATCGGACGTCAAGCGCACACGACGCAAACCCGGGCTCAACGACTGAACTCGCGGTAGGTATAGCGTTCATACTTACGCTCTACCCGCAATGTCCACTCCTCCGGACCGAACGCCGGGAACACCGCGTCCCCCTCGAAATCGCCATGGATCGTGGATAGATGCATCGCCGTCGCGTGGGGCAGTGCCAGCCGGTACACCGACGCCCCACCGGCCACGAACAGCCGTTGGTTGCGGGACTCGGCGTAGGTTACGGCCTCGTCCAGTGAGTGCACAGGGCGGGCTTTTCCTTCGACCGCGTCCGATCGCGTGAGCACCAGATTCTCGCTCTGTACCAGGTCGGCGCCGAAGATCTCCCAGGATCGACGTCCCATGAGAATGCACTGGTCCCGCACCTGGCTGAGAAACTGCGCGTATTCCTCCGGGACCGCCCATGGCATCCGGTCCCCGGCACCAATCACCCGGTCCGATGACATGGCGGCGATCATGATCATGAGTACCGGCGCCTCATTCCAGACGGCGGACGTAGGTCAGATAAGCCGAGGGCGGATCTTCCAGTTGGATCCCCATGCCGGGCGCGCGCCCGACTCGATGCTGGGCACGACCCCAACGAACGACGCCCTGCAGGTCGACGGAACCCTCATCCAGATCGAGAGCCAGGTTCAGTCGAGTCCCACACGTGGCGGGTCGATCGGTGATCACGAAGATGCCGGTCTCGGAGAGGTCGCCGGTCCCCGCGGCCTCGTTGATGGCGGCGACGCCGTAGCGCACGGGAAGGAACCGCACGCGTCGTGGCGCGGGGACTCCACCGACCCTCGCGGTCTCGATCCCGGACTCCGCTTGCAGCGGCTCGGCATGCACGACTGCCACCTCGTCACGCATTTCCCACAACTTGCTTCGGCAGTGGCGACGAACGAAATCGATCGCCTGCCGCTCGGTGGTCTTCGCATCCATGCCGTGAAACTTCAACGAGACCGTTCCCTCCGGTGCCAGCCAGAGGACATTCGGGTACGTCAGAATTCGCGCTCGCCAGCCGGCGTCACAAGGAGCCAGAAGAACGCCGATGGCCACGATTCCGTCGGGCGTATCGGTATTGACCCGCCACGTATGACGCTCTATCTCGATCGGTTCGAGTCCGACCGGACAGACGACCTCGGTACCGTGGGCCGCGCCACAAAGCTTGCACCACTCCATGGGTACATCATAACGGAAACCGGGCTTACGCCGAGAGGCCGAGTTGGAATAGCCGATTGGTCGCGACGGACGTGCTTCGCGCCAATTCGTCCACGGAACTCCCCCGGAGAGTGGCGACAAACGCCAGGGTGTCGCGCACCCAGCCGGGCTCACAACGCTTCCCACGCCTTGGCATGGGCGCCAGATAGGGACTGTCCGTTTCGACGATCAGGCGGTCCGAGGGCGCCTGGAGCGCCGCCTCGCGAACGTCGTCCGCGTTCTTGAAGGTCACCACACCGTTGAAGGCCAGATACCAGCCCAGGCCCAGGTAGGTCTCGGCCTCGAGAGGACCCGCCGTGAAGCTGTGGATCACGCCACACACCTGCGGATGGTTCCGCAGGATCGCGGCCATGTCCTCGTGGGCCTCACGAACATGAATCACGACCGGCAGCCCGTGACGTCTTGCCATCTCGAGCTGCGCCTCGAACCGCTGGGCCTGCACCGCCCGCGAGTCGAGGTCGTAGTGGTAGTCCAGACCGATCTCACCCAACGCGCAGTAGCCGCCCTCGGTCAAGAGGCCGTCGAGCTCGTCCAGACGATCATCGAATGCCTCCCCAGCGGCGTGTGCCGTGAACGGGTCGATGCCCACCGTCGCGAAGACGACGCCGGGAAAACGATGAGCGAGGTCTCGAGTCGCGCGACCATCCTCGACTCCGGTGCCGATCGTCACCATGGCTCGAACGTCAACTTCCGCGGCGCGCTGCACGACGGCGTCGACCTCGTCGATGAGTCGCTTGTGGGTCAGATGGCAGTGGCTGTCGATGATCAACGCGAGGCCTCAGATTCCGCTACGACGCAACAACCATCGTGGCATGAGGCGGATGACCGTCATCACGTATCGCCAGACCGGTGGTGTATAGACGATGTGTCGAGGATGCCGGAGCGCCCTCATGACCGACGCGACCGTCTCTTCCGGCTCGTTGGCGATGGCGGGTGGCTTGAGACCCGCCGTCATCGGCGTCTTCACGAACCCCGGACGGACGCGGACCACCCGCAGTCCCCGATCCTGGTAACGCTGGCCGATGCCGTCGAGATAGTAGTCGAGTCCGGCCTTCGTCGCGCCGTAGAGTGCGACCGATCCGCGGGCGCGGACGGCGGCGACCGAGGTGTAGACACACAGGGTGCCGCCGCCTTCGAGAAGGTGGGGTCGGACACACTCGCAGAATTCGATGGTAGAGCGGAAGTTGACCTCGAGCATCTGCAGCCGCGGCGCTCGGTCGGTCTCTAACTGCCCCTGTTCGGCGAATTTCCCCGCCGCCACGACGACGGCATCGACGGTTGGAACGCAGCCCGCCGCCCGCTCCACGGCCTCTGGAATCCCGGCGGGATCCGCAAGGTCGCACGTCGTTGTCTCAACGACGGAATCGGGGCGTGCCTCGATGAGTCCGGCTCTGACCGTGTGGAGTTTCTCCTCGTCCCGACCCAGCAGAACCAGACGATGCCCATCTGCCGCCAGTGCACGGGCCAGGACCTGCCCCATGCCTCCGGTCGCGCCAAGAAACAGGATATTCATCGTCCCTCCAGCAAGCGCCGCGATAACGCGCTCCGGATCCTTCGATCGGGGTCGAATCTCCTCCGTGCCTCATCGAACCGTCGGATGCGCTCGCCTTCCATCGCGGCGAACGCGTCGCGCCCGGTGAGGGCGTCCTTGGCCAGATAGATTCGCCCGCCGCACTCGACGACCACGCGATCCAGCGCCGCGACCCAGCCCGCAGTCTCGCCCCGAATCATCGGGAGATCCAACGCGACGCTGATACCCGGCATCGGAAACGACAACAGGCCGATGCTGGATTCGCCGCAATCCTTGATCACGGTCAGGAAGGACGCGATTCGCAGGCGACGCAGTTCGTCGAAAATCCGAACGACCGATTGCCTCGCCTCCGCCCGGGGCAGCACGCACTGGTACTGGGTAAATCCCCGTCGCCCGTAGGCGCGATTCCAGTTCTGGACGCCATCGAGTGGATAGAAGAACTCCCGGGCCGAGACGAGTCCGTCGCCCTCGCGACGACGATTACGGGCGAAGTAGATCCGGTTCAGGAGGCCGATGTTCCAGCGGGCCAGGGTCGGACCCGGCAGGTCGAACGGCAGTCGAAAACCGGTGGCACGCGGCTGGGCACGTTCGGGCGCCTCCCCCCGTTCCGCCCAGCGACCACCGATGACGATGCCGCGACCCATCGATCCACCGCCCGCCAACGCGTCGGCCCAGGCGACCGTCATCGGGGACCGCCGACTCTCCTGTGCCAGCCCCTCGAGAAGGCCATCCAGATCCCGACACACACGGATGTGCTGATGGATCCAGGGACTCGCGATCGACTCCAGCCGAAGCCGGGCGGAGAGGATATGGCCCGTCAGCCCCATCCCCCCGACGGTGGCGGCGAACAACCCCTCGGCATCCCCCTGGCCGACCGTGTGAATCTGCCCATCTGCGGTCTGAATCTCGATGGACTCGACAAAATGACCGAGGGTGCCCGCGACATGGTGGTTCTTGCCGTGAACATCGGACGCGATCATCCCACCGACCGAGACCTGGGCCGTTCCCGGAGTGACCGGAGCGGCCCAGCCTTCATCCCAGAACCGACGATTGAGCTCTTCCAGACCGAATCCTGCCTCTGCGTGGAGGAGACCGGTCGCTGCATCGAACCCAAGAACCCGATGCGAGGACCGGGCGTTGGCGACGGGTCCGTCCCCCGCTGCCGGCAGCGAGGCATCGCCATAGGACCGGCCATAGGCGCGGGTAAGGACCGCCCCGTCGGTGATATCGGTCAATCGTGGGGCGAATCGCTCTTCGGCCTCGACCGTCGGGTATCGACCCCAGCCCGAAAGACGCCGCTTCATATCGCGCATCGAACGAAGCATAGACGATACGGTGAATCAAGGCGAAGAAGAGTCCACAATTGGGGGTGACATCCTGCCCCGTTTGAGTAGAATTCCATTCCGCGCGTAAGTGGGAGATCGCACGTGAAATCTGTCGGCGTTGTTAAGGAGACTTTCCCGGGGGAGCGACGTGTCGCCATCGTCCCCGCGATCATCCCGATTCTCTCGAAGGCCGGTTTCGAGATCCACTGTCAGCGGGGCGCCGGCGAGGCGTCGGGCTACGAGGACGCGAACTACGCGGAGCGCGGAGCCACGCTGGTCGATGACCGCGAGTCCGTCTTCTCGCGCTGCGAGATCCTCTGTCAGGTTCGATCCCTCGGCGCCAATACCGATAACGGTCGCAGCGATCTACCGCTACTCCGGTCCGGCCAGGCCGTCTTCGGGATGTTCGAGCCGCTGACGGAGCGCGACTCGATGAACGCGATCGCCGAACGCGGCGTCACGCAGTTTGCCATGGAGATGATCCCGCGCATCACCCGTGCCCAGAGCATGGACGTGTTGTCGTCGATGGCGACGATCGCCGGTTACAAGGCCGTGCTCATCGCCGCCCAACACCTACCAAAGATGTTTCCGATGCTGATGACGGCTGCGGGCACGGTCAGTCCGGCGAAGGTCCTCGTGATCGGCGCGGGCGTCGCCGGACTACAGGCGATCGCCAGCTCCAAACGAATGGGCGCCGTCGTCTCCGCCTACGACGTGCGCTCCGCGGTGAAGGAAGAGGTCGAGAGCCTCGGCGCGAAGTTCGTCGAGATGGATCTCGATAGCGAGGGCGCGCAGGATGCAGGCGGGTACGCAAAGGCCCTCGGCGAAGAGTTCTACCGCAAACAACGCGAGCTGATGACCCGAGTCATCGCCGAGCAAGACGTCGTCATCACGACAGCAGCGGTCCCCGGGAAGAAGGCGCCGCTCCTCGTGACCACTCCGATGGTCGAGGCCATGCACCGTGGCGGGGTGATCGTCGACCTGGCGGCAGAGCGGGGCGGCAACTGCGAACTCACGGAACCCGGCCAGACGGTCGAGCGTCACAACATCACGATCGCCGGTCCGCTCAACATCCCCTCAGAGATTCCGTTCCACGCCAGCCAGATGTACGCGAAGAACATGGCGACGTTGCTGACACACGTATTCAAGGACGACGGACCCGACTTCGAGGATGAGATCACTCGTGACACCGTCGTGACGCATGGCGGTCGGATCACCAACGAGCGGGTTCTCGAGGTATACGGAGGCCAAGGCTGATGGAGATGTTGATTGCCGCGCTGACGATCTTCGTGCTTGCGGTGTTCGTGGGCTTCGAGATCATTACCAAGGTCCCGCCAACGCTTCACACGCCCTTGATGTCGGGATCCAACGCCATCTCGGGCATTACCCTCGTGGGTGCCGTCATCGCGGCGGGCACCGACTACACACTTCTGACCAAGATCCTGGCGTTCATGGCCGTCATGCTGGCCACGATCAATGCGGTCGGGGGATTCCTCGTCACCCATCGCATGCTTGAGATGTTCAGGAAACGGTGATCCCTTGAGCTCCTCTCTCATCAACATCGCGTACATCTTCGCGTCGATCCTGTTCATCCTCGGTCTCAAGGGACTGACCCATCCGAGAACCGCCGTTCGCGGCAACTTGATGGGTAGCGCCGGCATGTTCATCGCCGTCGTCGTGACACTCGGCAACCGCGACATCATTCGCTGGGAATTGATTCTGGCCGGGATCGTCGTCGGCGCAGCCATTGGCTTGGTCGTCGCCCGCAAGATTCAGATGACGGCGATGCCGGAGCTGGTCGCGCTGTTCAACGGGCTAGGCGGCGCGGCCTCGGTCCTGGTGGCGGGCAGTGCCCTGCTGCTGGCGTTGCGCGACGGCGTTACGCCGATGCAGATGCTCATCGCGACGGCCGTGTCGGCGTTGATCGGCGGCGTCACGTTCTTCGGCAGCATCATCGCGTTTCTCAAGCTGCGCGGAACACTCTACGGCAGTTCCCCCCTCTTTCCGGGCCAGCAGATATTCAACGCCATCATCGCCCTGGGTGCTCTGGGCCTGGGCGTCATGGTCGTGATCGAACCCACAAACATGACCTACTTCTGGGCGCTGGTCGGTGCCGCATCCCTCCTCGGCGTCCTGTCCGTATACCCCATCGGTGGCGCCGACATGCCCGTCGTGATTGCGCTACTCAATTCCTATTCGGGTCTTGCGGCGGCAGCCACGGGCTTCGTGCTGAGCAACAACATGTTGATCGTGGCCGGCTCTCTGGTCGGTGCGTCGGGGCTGATCCTGACGCAGATCATGTGTAAGGCGATGAATCGCTCGCTGGCGAACGTTCTGTTTGTCGGTGTGGGGCCGACGGCCGACGGCCCCAGCGCCGACGAGGTCTATGCCGGCAAGATCAAGTCCACGTCCGCCGACGAGATCGCCATGCTGCTGGACGGTGTTCAGCGGGTCGTGATCGTCCCCGGTTACGGGATGGCGGTGGCGCAGGCCCAACACGCGGTTCACACGATGGCAGGGCTTCTGGAGGCTGCCGGTGCCGAGGTGAACTACGCGGTTCACCCCGTCGCGGGCCGCATGCCCGGACACATGAACGTCCTGCTGGCCGAGGCCAACGTGGACTACGGCAAACTGAAGGACATGGACGAGGCCAACCCGGCGTTCGAACAGACCGACGTGGTAATCGTCATCGGCGCAAACGACGTCGTCAATCCCGCCGCTCGCGAGGATCCCACCAGCCCGATCGCCGGCATGCCGATCCTGGATGTCGACAAGGCCCGAACGGTCGTGATGATCAAGCGTAGCCTCAGCCCGGGCTACGCGGGTATCCCGAACCCTCTGTTCGCGCTGGACAACACGCTGATGTTCTTCAACGACGGCAAGCAGGCGATCCAGGAAATCATCACGGCCCTCAAGGAAGCGTAGCCGTCGCCCCGCCGCTCACGATCCGTTTCGCCGCCGATGGCGATGTGCCGACCGTCCTACGTTTCATTCGCGAACTCGCGGAGTTCGAAAATCTTCGAAGTGAGGTCGTCGCTACCGAGGAGTCGTTGCGGCAGACGTTATTCGGCCCACACCCCTATGCCGAGGTCTTGATCGCAGAACTCGAGGATCGACCCGTCGGATTCGCGCTCTTCTTCCATAACTACTCCACGTTTCTCGGACGCCCTGGCATCTATCTGGAAGATCTCTTCGTGACTCCCGATGCGCGAGGTGCCGGAATCGGGCGTGACCTCCTTGTACGCCTGGCTCGGATCGCGGTGGAGCGAGATTGCGGTCGTCTCGAGTGGTGGGTTCTCGATTGGAACGAGAGCGCGATCGCCTTCTACGAGCGGCTCGGCGCACGGAACATGGAAGGCTGGAACGTGTTCCGTATCGACGCAGATGCCCTGGGGCGTCTCGCCGGAAGCCAGTCTGTGGAATAATTCCAGCATCGTTCATCGTTGGAGGCTTCTCTTGTCCGCATTCGAAAAACTAGGCATGTTCTACCTCGGCCGCCCTGTCGACCCCGACAGCGGCGAGACCGTCGATTCACCGCTGCTCCTCGACGCCAGGGACCTGACGACTCACGCGGTCTGCGTCGGGATGACCGGGAGTGGCAAGACCGGGCTTTGCATCGATCTTCTTGAGGAGGCGGCCCTCGACGGAATCCCCTCGCTCGTCATCGACCCAAAGGGCGACATGGGAAACCTCCTCCTGACGTTCCCTGAACTGGATGGGCCATCGTTCCGTCCGTGGGTCGACGGCGATGCCGCGCGACGCGCGGATCTGTCGGTCGACGAATTCGCGAACGCACAGGCGGCCCTCTGGAAGAAGGGTCTTGCCGGCTGGGGGCAGGACGGCGATCGGATCCGGGCCTTACGGGCGTCGGCTGACTTCAAGATCTACACGCCGGGCAGCGATGCCGGTGAGCCCATCTCCATCCTCTCGTCGTTTGCCGCTCCCTCCGAGGAGGTCCGGGCCGATGACGATCTGTTCAGAGAGCGCGTCTCGACGACCGCTGCGAGTCTGCTCGGCCTGATCGGCATCGATGCGGACCCGCTTCGATCGCGGGAGCACATCCTGATCTCGAACGTACTCGAGCAACTCTGGCGTCAGGGAGTGAAACTCGATCTGGCAGGGTTGATCCGCGCCATCCAGCAGCCACCGGTCAGCACCATCGGTGTGATGGACCTGGAGACGTTCTATCCGGAGAAGGATCGTTTTGCGTTGGCGATGCAGGTCAACAACCTGCTGGCCGCTCCCGGCTTTCAGGCCTGGCTACGGGGCACCCCCCTGGATGTCGGCTCGTTGCTTTACACCCCCGAGGGGCGGCCGCGGGTCGCGATTCTCTCCATCGCCCATCTCCCGGACAACGAGCGGATGTTCTTCGTCTCGCTGTTGCTCAACCAGACCATCTCGTGGATGCGTAGTCGCCCGGGTACCAGCAGCCTCCGTGCGCTGCTCTACATGGATGAGATCTTCGGCTTCGCGCCACCTACGGCGGAACCACCGTCCAAGAAGCCGCTGCTGACCCTATTGAAGCAGGCACGGGCCTACGGTCTCGGCGTCGTCCTGGCGACCCAGAATCCCGTCGACCTGGACTACAAGGGGCTCTCCAATACCGGAACCTGGTTCCTGGGTCGTCTGCAGACGGAACGAGACAAGATGCGGGTGATCGACGGACTCGAAGGGGCACTCCGAAAAGGGGACGGCTTCGACCGTGGCGATCTCGATCGGATCCTCTCCGGACTGGGTAAGCGCGTGTTCTTACTCCACAGCGTGCATCGCAAGGGCCCGGAGTTGTTCAACACTCGATGGGCCATGTCCTACCTCCGTGGACCGCTCACACGTTCACAGATCGGCGACCTCACCGACTCCACGGAGACGGCGCCGACATCTCATGTCGCCTTGCCCGTCGCCCTCGGCCCGGATCAGGTGAACCACGACACCGAACTCCCGAGCCAACGACCGGTGCTCTCGAAGGGTGTTCCGCAGGCGTTCTTGCCTGTCGAGGTGCCTCTGGGAGAGGATCGGCTGGTCTATGAGGCTCACCTCGTGGGGCTGGGACGGGTTCAGTTCCTGGATCGCAAGACCAAGCGGCTCAAGCATGCGGAAGAGATCGCCTGTCTCCATCCGCTGCCCGGCACCAGTGTGGCCCCGCAGTGGGAACAGGCCGAGGCGATCGATATATGTCTCGAGGACCTGGAGCAGGAACCGGAACCTGGCGCCGGTTTCGAGGGGATCGAAGGGCCTGCGATCCGTGCCACGTCCTACCGCGGGTGGCGCAAGTCGTTTTCCGACTACCTCTACCGCAATCGCGACCTCACGTTGTTCGTGTCGCCGTCGACCGGGCTCGCATCCGAGCCCGAAGAGAGCGAGGCGGACTTCCGTATCCGTCTCGCGGAATATTCCCGCCAGCATCGTTCCGAGCTGACCGACAAGCTGCAGAAGAAATACGCCAAGCGGGCGCAACGCCTCGACGATCGTTTGCGTCGCGCCATGCAAGCGATCGAACGGGAGAAGGAACAGGCCACCGGTCAGAAGATGCAGACCGCCATCTCATTCGGCGCGACGCTCCTGTCGGCGGTGCTGGGTCGCAAGACCCTGGGCACACGAACTCTCGGACGAGCGACGACCGCAGCCCGCGGCGTGGGACGTTCGATGCGTGCCGGACAGGACGTGGGGCGCGCTCAAGAGAACGCCGCAGATCTGCAACAGAAGATTCAGGATCTGAATCGAGAGATGGAAGACGAGATCGATCTTCTCGAAGATCGACTGGATCCGCTGACGGAGACTCTCGAGAGCAAGGCGCTCCGTCCCCGTCGTGCCGATGTCACGGTCCGAGACATCCGGCTCGTCTGGCTGCCTTTCCGCGAAGCCAGCAACGGCGTCAGGGTTGCCGTCTGGCGCTGACCCCATCTTCACGATGGGATCAGCTTCAGAGGAACTAGCTAGTAGGTGATCTTCGGCTCGGTGGTCTTGGCCTGCTCGATCCAGTTAGCGACGGTCTTGGCCGCCGGCGTGGCGTTTGCCAAGTTCTTCTCGGCGTTGACCTCTTCGATCTTGGTCGTCAGGTTCTCCGCATTGCGATTGCGGAGTTCCTTGATCGTGTCAACACCCGAAGCCTCGAGAAGCTCCGCGTACTGTCGGCCGACGCCGTTGACCCGCATGAGGTCCGCCATGTTGGTCCAGCCGAGAAGGTTCTTCTCGCTGACACCGGTCTTCTCCGCGACGGTCTTGCGACCCTGCGGCGCCGCACACTGGTCGAGAAGATGGTCGGTGGTCGTGATGCCGGCGGAGCTCAGCTTCTCTCTGTAGCTGGGTCCGATCCCTTCGATTTCGTCGATCTTGTAGCTCATGGACTCTCCATTCCGTTTTCAAACAATCCGTGTAAACACCGTGCGCCAATAAGTCTAGCCCAGGTTTTTTGCCGCGTAAACCGGTCAGGGAGCGGGCGGACTAGGAGATGACGTATTGCACCACCACGTAGAGCACGTAGCAGACCACCAGCGGTACACCGTACCAGCGACGAAAGTTCCCCTGCCGGGTCGCCCGTAGGATGAAGAGCCGAAAAAGGGCGAGAATCAGCAACATTGCCGGCACGTGGACGATCAGCAGGATGTCGGGTATCTCGGCCGAGGGATCGAGGATCGGCAGCGGAGCGGCGACGGCCGAGGCGCCGACGACGAACAGGACGTTGAGGATATCGGCGCCGATGACGTTGCCGACGAGGAGTTCGGTCTTCCCACGCAGGACGCAGGTGATCCCGATAGCCAGCTCAGGAAGCGACGTCCCGAACGCCACCAACGTTGCCGCGACAACCACGGACGGCACCTGCCAGTGCACCTCGGCCAACACGATCATCGACAGGACCATCACCCGACTGGCCACGAGGACCATCGCCAGTCCGCCGATTCCCATGGCGATCAGAACCGTCAACCCTCGATCGCTGGCCACCGGTTCTTCTTCCGCACCGGAGCGACCCCAGCGAATGGTACAGACGATGTACGCAATCAGACCCATCAGGAGAAGCACGCCCACGGGTCGTCCGAGTGTTGCCTCCTCACCCTGGAAGTACGCAGCGCCATAACAGAACACGGCCAGCGCGGCGGCCGCGCTGAACTGAATCCAACCCTGCCGACTCAGCACCTTGCTCTTGGCGGGGATGACCGCCAACATGCAGCCCAGTCCGAAGATCAAGCCGGTGTCCGCGACGATCGATCCGATCGCGTTACCGAGAGCCAGGCCGGGCTCCCCGGACCACGCGGCCATCACGGAGACCGCCGCCTCCGGACTGGTCGTCCCCAGCGAGACCACCGTCGCGCCGATGATCACCTCCGGTACGCCGAAGCGCGCCGCCAGGCCGGCCGCCCCGTCGACGAGCAGGTCCGCGCCTCGCAACAGGACCACCATCGCGAGGGCCGCGACCGCCAGAAGAACCCACTGGGACTGCGTCAGAAACCAGTCCGGCGGGAGTAGATGGTCCACGTTCAAACTCCCATCATGGCCAGTCGTAGAAACCGCGACCGCTCTTCTTCCCGAGGCGCCCGCTATCGACGTAGTCTCGCAGAATCTGTGGAGGTAGGAACGCCTCACTCCCCAGCTCGCGATGGAGATGCTCGGCGATCGCCAGTCGGACGTCGAGACCCACCAGATCCGTAAGCCGTAGGGGACCCATCGGGTGGCGGTAACCCAGCGTCATCGCCTTGTCGATGTCCTCGGCGCTTGCCACACCCTGCTCGAACATTCGCATCGCTTCGAGCCCCAGCACGAGACCGAGTCGTGAGGAGGCAAACCCCGGCGAGTCGACGACAACGATCGGCTCCTTCCCGAATCGTCGTCCGTAGTCGAGGGTGCGCTCCAACACGTCGGGAGTGGTCCGATCGGTCTTGACGACTTCCAGCAGGCTCATGATGTGAACCGGGTTGAAAAAATGCATGCCGATGACCCGCTGCGGATGCTTCGTACCCTCTGCGATCGACGCGATCGAGAGCGACGAGGTGTTGCTGGCCAGGATTGCATCGGCATCGATGATCTCGTCCAGTCGCGCGAACAGAGCGTTCTTCAGGCCGATATCCTCGGGCACTGCCTCGACGACCAGCCCACAGCCCTCGGCCATCGATAGATCCGGCGCGGCGGTCAATCGCGACAGCGTCTGCGCGCGATCCTGGGGCTGCACCTTGCCCTTCTCGACGCCCTTGGTCAGATTCCGTTCAACTGCGGCAAGACCGGCTTCGATTCGGTCCGACGAGACGTCGTGGAGCGCCACCTGAAGACCTGCGGAGGCAGCCACCTGGGCGATGCCGTGCCCCATGGTCCCCGCTCCAATCACCACGACACGATTCTGATCCATCGTCATCTCCAAGAGCGTTTCACGATCCTGGCGCAGGATAGACCAGTCGTCACGTCGACGGCTAGACCCGTGGTATAGGGTTCTACGATGCCGGAGACGCAGAATGATCGGTAGTGTCAGCCTGGCGCTCGTCGTGCTGGTGACCCAGTTCACCATCGCGCGCAGTTTGCAACGGTTCACCCGAACGCGACTGTTGGTCGCGATGGTCGCGCTTGTGGCCTGGGGCCTCCTGGTGACCTCCCTGTTTCCGGAACGGTATCCCGACGGTAGGACCGCCAGCCTGTATGCCGTGGCCTGGGTTCTCACCGGCTCTCGGTTTCTCGGCGACCTCTTTCGCCTGCGGGGGGCCATCCGGCTGGAGCAGGACGAACCGGCCTGCAGGGCCGCCTCCCGACGGGCCGGGCGGTCTTTGCCCTGGAGTGGATTGGCCCTGTTGATCGGGCTTCTTCTCCCGGCCCTGGCCGGCGGCGAACGGGGGTGGATTTACGTTCTCGTCGCTCTGTCGGTCCTTCTTGCAACCTCGGCCGCAACGCTTGCCGGACTCGCCGCAAAACCGCGCTCCGGATGGTGGCCAGCGCTCGTCCTGTTCGTCGCCGCGGTGGTGCTGGCTGCCTGCTAGACTGTGAACTTCTAACCAAAATCGGTTCGATTCATTCAGCGAGGAAGTGATGACGGAGTCTCAACGCGAGATCAAGAAACTGGCCGTGATCGGTGCCGGCAACATGGGCAGCGGGATCGCACAGAAGATGGCAACAGAGGGTTTCGAGGTTGTCCTGGTCGACATCGACGACGAAAAGGTCCAGCGCGGTCTGACCATTATCCAGGACACGCTGACCGAAGGCGTCAAGAGAAAGATCTTCAAACCCGATCAGGCGGAAGCGATCCGGGAGAGGGTCAAGGGAACCTCCAACTGGGACGATCTGGCCGACGTCGACCTGGTCGTCGAGGCGGTATTCGAGGATCTCGGCGTCAAGAAGGACGTCATCCGCCGACTGGAGTCCGTCTGTCGCGCCGATACGATCCTCGCGACCAACACCTCGTCGTTTCTCGTTGAAGACCTGGCCCGCGATGCAACCCATCCCGAGCGGATCATCGGACTGCACTACTTCTACCATCCTGCAAAAAACCGACTCGTCGAGGTGATCCCCGGCCCCGCGACCGCACCGATCCATACATCGCGGTCGTGGTCGTTACAGGAACAGATCGGCAAGACTCCCATCGCGTCTGCCGACGCATCGGGCTTCGTCGTGAACCGCTACTTCGTACCGTGGCTAAACGAGGCCGTTCGTCTCCTTGCGGAGGATGTCGCCGACATCCCCACAATCGAGGCGGCGTGTAAGAAGACTTTCAGCGTAGGAATGGGTCCGTTCGAGTTGATGAACGTGACAGGTGTCCCGATCGCACTCCATGCGGCGACCACCCTCGGCGAACAGTTCGGACCTCTGTATGCCCCCGACGATCGACTTCGGGCGCAGGTCGAGAGCGGAGAGCACTGGAAACTCGAGGGCGACGCGGACGAGGGACGTTTCGAGGCGGTTTCCTCCCGGATGCTCGGAGTCACGTTCTGCGTGGCCGGTGCGCTGGTTGATGAAGGAGTCAGTTCCATCGAGGACACCGATATCGGCGCGCGGGTTGGATTGCGATGGCCCCGCGGACCGTTTCAGTTGATGAATCGGGTCGGTGTCGTCGACGCGATGAAGGATGTCCACGCCCTCTGCGAACGATGGAACCTGAAGACACCGACGGTCCTCACTAAACAGGTCGAGTCGGGAAAGCCCTTCGAGTTTCGTCTCGTCAAGACCGACGTCGACGCGGGTATTGCGACCCTGACGGTCAATCGCCCGGACGCCATGAACGCGTTGAACGAGGCCGTCGTCGGTCAGTTGACGGAGGCCTTTCGGGACGTCTCGCATCGCGACGACATCCGCGGGATCGTGATCGCCGGTGCCGGGAAGGCCTTCATCGCCGGCGCCGACATTCGTTTCTTCGTTCGCAACATGGACGCAGGCGATCTGGAACGCATCGCCACATTCACGAAGGCCGGGCACATCCTGCTCAACTCGATCGACGCGTGCGAGAAGACCGTCGTCGCCCGTCTCGACGGCCTGGCCCTCGGTGGCGGTCTCGAACTGGCCCTGGCCTGCGACTACCTCATCGCCTCGGAGAAGGCGATGTTCGCGTTCCCTGAGACGGGAATCGGCATCTACCCAGGCCTGGGTGGGACCCAACGATCGACGCGTCGTGTCGGCAAGGGACTCGCCAAGTGGCTGATCTTCTCCGGTGCCATGGTTCCCGCCAGAACGGCCGCCGAGATCGGTCTGGTCGATCAGGTCGTACCCCACGGACAGATCGACTCCACGATCAAGCGTGTCATCCACGACGCCGCCTGCCTGGAGGATCAGAAACGACCGGAACCCTATGAGAGTTTACGCAACTTCTTTGAATCGAACAGCGTCGATGCGCTGCGGTCCGGAGAGGTCGAGGTCAACGACGACAAGTCCCTGGCAAAGGCGGCCAAGAGCGTCGGCTTCAAGGCTCCGATCGCGCTCACGATCTCAGAGAAGCTGATCGACGGCGGACTGGAGACGACGCTTCAGAACGGACTTCAGATGGAACTCGACCAGTTGGAGACGATCTTCTCCACCAAGGACGCGTACGAGGGCCTGTCGTCGCTCGGTCGCCGACGACCCGAGTTCAAGGGCCACTAGAGGCGGCTGCCATGGACGATGAACCACGCGGCGGAATCCTCGATTCCATCGTCGAGAGCCTTGCGAAGCTGTTGGACCTTCTGGGACTCAACGGCACGCGGTTCCGCTGGAAGTGGCGTCAACGCCGATTGAAGGCCGCAGAGTCCGGCGTCCAGGCAGAGATGCTGTTTCGGTCCGCCAAGGGCAAACACCGCATGTGTACCGAGTGTCGTGCGCTGGTGCCGCGGAGCGCATCGACGTGCCCCGAGTGCGGCGAGCAAATCCGTCGCGGTGCCAGCCGACCCGGAGCCGGTCGTATCGTCGGCAACCTGTTCCCGGGAATCTCCCGCGCGACCTCGCTCCTGATGCTGGCCAACGGGTTCTGGTTCGTCTTGATGCTGATGAGCCAGATCCGGAGTGGAAATGGTGGCGGCATCTTCGGTGGCTTCGATATCGAGCTGCTGATGCGATTCGGTGCCGGTCTCGGCGAACCCCACCTGATCGCCGAGGGGTTCGTCTCCGGCGGTGAGTGGTGGCGTCTCATTACCCCCATTTTCATCCACGGCGGACTGATCCATCTCTTCATGAACACCCTGTTCCTGATGAACCTCGGCCCGACGATCGAGGACCTGCTGGAGACGGACCGCTTCTGGGTCGTCTACCTGGTTTCCGGCGTTGCCGGGGCCACGCTGAGCGAGTCCTACATCGGCTTTCTGGTCCGTGGCGGATGGGCACCGACGGTCGGTGCCTCGGGCGCCCTACTGGGGCTGATGGGATTCCTCATCGCCTACGGCTACCGCGAAGGCGGCGCCATCTGGTCGGCGGTCAAGGCGATGCTGTGGCGGATGGCGCTGTTTCTTCTGGTGATCACATTTTTCGTCGGCAGCATCGATCATCTCGGCCATCTGGGTGGGCTTCTGGCCGGTGGTGCTTTCGGGTTCTTTGTCAAACCGGGTCGACTACGCGGAAGCACGTCCCGTGCGGTATGGGCAGCGTTGGCGGTGGTCGGTGTGATCGTGACCATCACGGCCTTTTACTTTGCAGCCCAACTGGCGCAACAAGTATCCCAGGGAATACCTTGATTTTGTCGATCCACCCACCCTATCGTTGATCGAACCTGAGTTCGCCCACCGATCTTCCACGGAGAGTTTCATCATGCGTACTATCTCTCGCCTTCTGGTCCTCGTCGTCGCAGCGACGGTACTTACCTCCAGCGGTTGCGCCTTCTTTTCCGCCGCAACCGAAGAACACACGACGGATCGAGACAAGATGAAGAAAGGTGCGGCCATCGGTGCCGCCAGCGGTGCCGTGCTGGGTGCGGTGCTTGGCGAGGGCGAACTGGACGAGATCCTCGCCGGTGCGGCCATCGGCGCCGGCGTGGGAGCCGGCGTTGGAACCTACATGGACAACCAGGAAGAGAAACTGGCGAAGATCCCCGGAACGACGATTGAGCGGAAAGACAAGGATCTACTTCTGGTTCGCTTCGACTCGGACATTCTGTTTGCCGTCGACTCCGCCGAGCTCAGCGGCAGTTCCTACAGTGCGCTGGAGCAGGCCGCCGCCGTACTCGTCGAGTATAAGAAGACGGCCATCATCTCCCAGGGACATACCGACTCGACCGGTAGCGACGAGCATAACCAGGGACTGTCGGAGAGACGTGCACAGTCGGTGGCACGGTACCTGATGGAGAATGGCATCGACAGTTCCCGCATCACGTCGCTGGGTTATGGCGAGTCCCATCCCGTCGATGACAACTCGACGACCGCGGGTCGAGAGAGGAACCGCCGAGTGGACCTATTGCTCAAGGCCAAGGTTCGCTAGGACCCATTCGGTTAAATGCAGATCCCTCCGTTCAACGAGCTCATCGGGACCACTGTCTCCCGGCGCGGGAATGGCGAGGCGGAGGTGTCCCTCGAGCTTCTGCCTCACCACCTGAATCTGCGGGGTGTCGCTCATGGCGGCGTGATGACAAGCCTGCTGGACAGTGCTCTCGGCGCGGCGGTCATCTCGTCGATGCCGAGTGAGTGGTGGTGTGCGACGCTCTCGCTCAACACGGAGTTCCTGCGCGGTCCGGTCGACGGTCGTCTGACCGCTCGCGGGCGGGTCGTACGACGCGGACGGAGCATTGCGTTCGCCGCCGGGGAGGTGGTCGATGATCGTGATCGCCTGCTCGCCACCGGAACTGGGACCTGGCGGCTGTGGTCGGGAAAACCGGGGACGAAGACCGCTCCGCCGGACACGATCCAGATCGAGGACACCGGCGAACGACTGCGCGTCGGGAAGATTCTTGCCATCGGCAGGAACTACGCGGAACACAACAAGGAGATGGGGTACACGACCTCGGAACCCGTCATGTTCCTCAAGCCGGTGACGGCGCTGGCCGCAGACGGTGCCGAGGTTTGTCTTCCCGACGGGTTCGGGCAGATCCACCACGAGGTCGAACTCGTCGTCGTCATCGGGCGCACCGGCAAGAGCATCCCGCAGGCGGATGCCCTGCAACACGTTGCCGGCTACGCGGTGGGTCTCGACCTGACTCTCCGCGATCTGCAGTCGGAGGCAAAGGACAAGGGACAACCCTGGGCACAGGCCAAGGGCTTCGATCAGTCGGCACCGGTCTCGAGCGCCATCTCCCGTGAGAAGGCCGGAGATATCGGCGAACTCGCGATCACGCTCGAGGTCAACGGTAAGACTCGGCAGTCGGGGAACACGTCTCAGATGCTTCGCGGTGTGGATGAGCTGGTCGCGTACGCCTCGCGGCTGATGACGCTGCGACGCGGGGATCTGCTGTTCACCGGAACCCCTGCCGGCGTCGGCCCGCTGACCCCTGGCGACACGGCGATCGGCCAGATCGAGGGAATTGGTCGTGTCCGGATCACCGCGGTCGCGGAGAACGCGGAATGAAGTCGGGCGGGCGCCTGGTCCTGCTGACCGGTGGATCGGCGGGTATCGGACGAGCGGCCGCGATACGGTTTGTCGAGAACGGCGATCGCCTCGTCGTGGTCGCAAGGAATCGTGAAGCGCTCGAGTCCCTCGCCAAAGAGTTGGGAGAGGACAACTGCATCCCGTTCGCGGCCGACCTGACGGAAACCAACGACGCCGACGCGCTGACCCATTTGCTTACCGGAATCGGAACCCCCGATGTGATCGTCGCCAACGCCGGCATCGGCCTGGACGCTCGGTTCGCGGAGACGACGGACGAGGCCCTGGAGCGGGTCTTCGATCTCAACGTCGTCGCCGTCTATCGTACAGTGCGCCCGCACATCGACGACATGGTCCGACGTGGCAGCGGTCGAATCTTATTCGTGTCGTCCATCGTCGGAAAGCGCGGCATCCCAAACTACTCCGCCTATTCCGGTAGCAAGTTTGCGCTCACGGGGATCGCCGAGGCCCTACGTGTCGAGCTTCGCAAGACCGGCGTGACGGTAGGCGTCGTCTATCCGTCATCCACCGAGACGGGCTTCCAGGATCATCTACTCCGTGAGGGCCCGGGCCAGAACCGGAAACGTCTACGTCGGCATTCCGCGGACTCGGTAGCCCGTGCGATCGTCAAGATGGCCGGCTCCAGACGACGCGAGAGAGTGCTGTCGCTCGAGGCTCGCTTCCTCAACATCGCGAACCGGCTGTCCCCTGCAGCCGTCGACGCGTTGCTGGCCCGCGCGCTCATGCGAAAGTCGGACGACTAGCCCGCCGAACCCTCGCCGAAGAGCTGGTAGCGATGAAACGCGGCCAGCACCAACGCATGGGTGATGCGTCTTTCGAGAATCAGGCGCGAAACATCTGCGAGTGGAACGACCATCTGCTCGAACGCCTCGTTGGGATCGGGGCGAGGATCTCCCACCCGGCGAAGTCCACGGGCAAGAAACGTGAAGCAACGGTTGTTCTGAATGGGAGGGTTGGGATGCACCCACCCAAGGTCGTCCCAACGGTCGGCCTCAAAGCCGGTCTCTTCGCGTAGTTCCCGACGTGCGGACTCCAGCGGCTGCTCGCCCGGGTCGCACATCCCACCTGGGATTTCGAGTGTGAAGTCCTCGATGCCGAAGCGATACTGTCGAACCATCAAGACACGATGGTCGTCGTCGATCGCGATGACGTTGATCCAGTCGATCGATTCGACGACGTAGAACCACTCGCTACCGACACCTTCCGGTCGTTCGAAACGGACGTGGTCGAGATCGAAGATCTTGCAAGCTTCGACCCGCCGCGCCTCAAGTCTGCGCCAGGGTTTCATGTCGAACTCGTGGTCCGGAGCCTACTCGGCGGACTCTTCCTTGGCCTCGGGCGCGGGGACGTGGATTCGGCGGAATTTGCGCTGCGCGCGACGGACCTTCTTGGCGGCCTTGCGACGGTCGACTCCGGTCAAGGAATCTCCGGCGGCGGCCATCTTGCTCTTCAGGGCGCTGACGCGCTTGCCGACTCTCTCTGCGTTCTCTGCGGGCATCTCGAATCTCCAGCGTCTTGGTTGGATTGTCTTGACGAACTCGAACGACCGGCAATGCTAGCACAGCCGTTTCATCTGGCTATAATCCCAGCATGCCACCCTTCGAACGTCATGTATTCGTCTGTGTCAACGAACGAGCCGCCGATAACCCCAAGGGGTGTTGCGTCCGCAGTGGCGGGCGCGAGGTCCACGCCAAGCTCAAGCGTCTGGCCTTCGAGGCCGGCCTGAAGGGCAAGGTTCGGATCAACTCCGCCGGCTGTCTCAGCACCTGCGAGGACGGCGTCACGATCGTCGTCTACCCCGAGGCGGTCTGGTACGGCCACGTCACCCCGGTCGATGTCGAAGAGATCCTCAACGATCACCTCATCGGCGGGACCCCCGTCGAGCGCCTACGAATCCAACACGCAACGCCTGCAAAGCCCGGCGCCGATGGATAACGAGGAGCCGCGTCGACGGCTCCTCGTCTGGTACGGGCAGCACGCCCGCGATCTTCCCTGGCGGAGCGAACCGGCTCCGTATCGCGTGTGGGTCTCCGAGATCATGCTTCAGCAGACGCAGGTCGCTACGGTCATCCCCTACTACGAGCGGTTCCTCTCGAGATTCCCCGACGTGCATTCGTTGGCCGCCGCAGAGGTCGACGAGGTTCTGGCACTCTGGAGCGGACTCGGTTACTACCGCCGCGCACGGCAACTTCATAGCGCCGCTCGGGAAGTCGTCAGCCGGCACGATGGTCAGGTCCCATCGGATCCTCTGGCACTTCGCGCGCTGCCGGGAATCGGGCGTTACACGTCGGGTGCGGTGGCAAGCATCGCGTTTGGTCTTCCGGAACCGATTCTTGACGGCAACGTGCGTCGCGTGATCAGCCGCATCGAGGGGATCGATGCCTGCGGCCTATCGAAGAGTGCGGAAGAGAAGATGCTCTGGGAGCGCGCGTCGACCTGGGCCATGGGCCCGCAGCCCGGAGATCTGAACCAGGCCCTGATGGAGTTAGGGGCGACGATCTGCTCGCCGACCCACCCTGAGTGTCCGTCGTGTCCCGTCTCGCAAGACTGTGTCGCAAGAAAGCAGGAACTCGTCGCAGAGATTCCCCGTCGTCTCGAACGAAGGGCCACCGTCAAGGTCCGCGCCGGCGTCGCGGTCGTTCGACGGGGAGATCGATACCTCCTGCAGCGCCGAGATCGAGGACCGCTTCGCGGCGAATGGGACCTTCCGTCCTGCGAACTCCCCGGCGAAGACACGGCGACCGGATCGTTGCAACGCTATCTCCTGGATCGTTTTGACCTCGACGCGCGCCTAATGGTGGTGGAACGAACCGTGACTCACGGCATCCTGCATCGTCGGCTGACCCTCGAAATCGTCGTCGGGTCCCTACGCTGCGGCCGGACGTCAGGAGTCGAAGAGCTCTGCTGGGTCTCGCGCGCGGGTCTTCGGTCGATGGCGATCTCGGGCGCGACGACGAAGGTGCTGATGGCGTTGTCCTCGGCATCGGGCTCCCGCAGGGCTCCCGTTGTTCCGACGGGGCGACCGAAGAGTAGGGGCCGGACCGCGTAGACGATGTCCCGACCCGCAAGCAACGCGGTCACTGCGGACGTCGTCGCCCAGACGAACAGCTCCCCTCGTGAGAGAGCCACCAGGTAGCACGAAAGAATCACCAGGAGCGCGTGCCCACAACGAACCGTCCCGCGCCGCGGTAACAGTCCGACGGCGAAGCCGACCACCGTCGCGAGTCGTGCGTACCAGCCGACTTGTGGTGTCAGCCAGCCCGAGAGCTCGTGCCACGGCCGGTCAACCAGCGCCAGGAGGTAGAGCCACAGTGCGAGGCGCGCGACCCCGCAGACACGACGCAAGATCGAATCCATGATTCGACGGTAGGTCCTTCTGGGGATCGATGATCTCTTCGCCGGCCGAGATGGGTTTCGGGATGAATACTTGTCGCGTCCCGCCGGTCGGTGCTACTTGTGATGGATGACGGAAGTTCGCAAGCTCTGGATCCCGGGAGACGGCATACGGCTCGAGTCGGCGCTCCGCGTGGCCGAGCGACCTCGCGCACTTGCGGCGGTCATGCACCCCCATCCCCTGCACGGCGGGACGCTCCATAACCCGGTCATTTTTCACAGCGATCGGGAACTGCATCGCGTCGGCATGACGACCCTCCGTTTCAACTCTCGCGGAACCGGAGAGAGCGAAGGGACCCACGATGACGGCCGCGGCGAGATCGAGGATATCGCGGCGGCCGTGGCATGGCTTCGCGGTCTGGCACCGGGAGTTCCCATGCTGCTGGTCGGATTCTCGTTCGGGGCGGTGTGCTCGATCGGCTATGCGATCCGCGACGCCAATATCCGCGGCGTCATCGCCCTCGGACTTCCTGTCGACAAGTACCCCTTCGACGAACTCCCCTTGCTGAAACGGCCGCTGTTCGTGGTCCAGGCAGAAAACGACGAGTTCGGGACGCCCGACCGGGTCCGGCAGCGAACGGAAGGAATGCAACCGGCCGCAACGATCCGGGTCATCGAAAACACGACCCATCTGTTTCCGGAACGGGCCCGAGATGCGGCCTCTGCCGTCGTCGACTCCGCAGAGACTCTCCTCTCCGACCGCTAGCCGACGTGAATCAGGTCCGTCTGTATCGCACCGAAGACCTCGACGGCTCCTTCGGTTGTGATGAAGACGTCGATCTCGCTTCTTACGGCCATTTGCCCGGCGAGATAGATCCCCGGTTCGATCGAGAAACAGCTTCCGGGTGCTAGACGTCGTTCGTCGCGGGTCTCCAGGTTATCGATATTGGCACCGTTACCGTGGACATCGAGCACGCCGATGCTGTGCCCCGTGCGATGGACAAATGCATCGCCGTAGCCGGCGTCACGGACGACGGCTCGAGTCGCATCATCAACTTCCCATCCGAAGCACGGCTTGCTCTGCTCGAATCGACTTCTCACGAACTCCAGTCCGCGATCCCTGCCGCTCACGACCGCATCCCAGATCTCGCGATACAGGTCGGGTGGGTCCTGACCGGCAAACCCACACCAGGTCACGTCGTAGTAGACGCCGGCCGGCTCACGACGGCGAGCCCAGAGGTCGATCAGAATCGTATCGCCGTGATGCAGCGTGTAGGCGTTCTCCGCGGTCGGCTCGAAATGCGGATCCGCGGGATGATCGTTGAAGCCGACGATCGGGACCGAGCCGTCTGTGGTCAGGCCGTTCGACTCGAATTCGTCGAGAATGAACGAACAGACATCGAATTCGGTGATCTTCTTTCCCGCCCGCAGGGCCGCGTCCATCATGGCGTAGGCGTCGTCCTTGATCCGCAGGATCGTCTCGCCCGCCTCGCGGTGACTCGCGAACCCCTCGGCGTCGAAGAGGGCGTCGAACGTCTGGACCAGATCGGCGGACGTCACGACCTCGACACCGGCCGCACGGACCATCTCGATGGTGCCCGCGTCGACGTTGGAGACGTACGGGATGTTCCCCATCGGCGAATACTGCATCGCGATCTTGTTCCGACCCTTCAGGATCAACGCGAGCTGCTGATGGAGCTGCTTCCACGAGAGATACGTCTCGCTCTTCCCCGGCAGACTATCCAGCCGGGTCGGCTCGACCGTGCTGCAGAGTTTCGTGGGCTCACCGTTGGCCGGGACCAGGTAAAACCAACGTCGTGTCGTCATGGTGTTCATGTCGACGCCGAGCACGCGATAGCTGATGGGGTCCTTGTGATGAAAATCGAAGAACAGCCAGCCGTCCAGCCCCTGGTCGCGAATCGCCTCCTGGATGGCACCGAGATCCATCGTCCTCTCCTTGCCGGTTACGCTGCCGCCCGGGCTTGTTCAAAGAATTCCTCGACGGCGTCCAGGAATGCGTTTGGAGTATCTAGTCCACTGATCTTCAATCTTAGATGCTTTCCGCCGACAAGTCCGCGTGTGTACCAACCCGTAAAGGTCCGCAACTTGTGGAGGCGGAATTTCGGGTCTGCCTCCTGCTCCAGCATTAACCGAAAGTGACTGACGATGACGTCGTGACGATCCTCGAGTGTCGGCTGGTAGACCGGCTCACCGCGAAGAAGCGCCTGGGCCTGGCGGTAGATCCAGGGGTTCCTCATCGACGCACGACCAATCATGACGCCGTCGCAACCCGTCTCGCGCATCATTCGCCGGACGTCCTCGGCCTCGGTGACGTCACCGTTGCCGATCACAGGGATCGTGAGCGCCTCGCGCAGTCGTGCGATCCGCGACCAGTCGGCGGTGCCCCGATACATCTGCTTGGCGGTGCGGGGGTGTAACGCGACGGCATCGACGCCCTCGCCCTGACAGATCCTGCCAAGCTCCAGATAGTTCAGCGAGGTGTCGCGGATTCCTGCGCGGAATTTGACGGTGAGGGGGATCTTGATGGCGCCTCGAACCTCGCGAATGATCGCCTGCGCCAGATCGAGGTCGGACATCAGCGAACAGCCGGCACATCCCTTCAGGATCTTGTTGGCGGGGCAGCCCATGTTGATATCACAGATGTCGGCGCCGATCCCCTCGACCACCCGGGCGGCTTCTGCCATGCGCGACGGATCCGAACCGTAGATCTGGATCGAGATCGGTCGCTCCTCCTCGACGTAATGCATCATCTGCAACGTGCGCTTGTTGCCGCGGGTCAGGGCTTCCGACGAGATAAACTCCATCGTGACAAGCCCCACTCCGCCGACACGCCGGAGGACCAATCGAAACTGACGATCGGTGATCCCGGCCATGGGAGCCAGCACCAGGGGTGGGTCGATCGATAGATTGCCGTAGCGGAGCATCGCTCTATCCTAGCGAATTGCTCAGCGTCCTTCGAAGCGGGGCGGCCGCTTCTCGGCGAACGCGGCCAGAGCCTCGGTCCGATCGTGGGTTTCGAGGACCTTCTGATAGCGCTCCCACTCCAACGCCAGAGCCTCCTGGAGCGGGAGATCGAGCCCTAGCTCGATCGCCTGTTTTGCCAGGCGGATGGCCACCGGGCCGTTGGCGCAGATCAGCCCCGCCACGCGATTTGCCTCATCCGCGAGTCCGTCGTCCGTTGCGACGAGTTGCGCCACGCCGTCCCGCAGAGCCGCCTCTGCGCTGAACAGCTCGGCGGTGAAGATCCAGCGCTTGGCGACGGCCGCTCCGACCAGACGCGGGAGTCGCTGCGTCCCACCGGCACCCGGGATGATCGCCAACGCGGTCTCTCGCAGACCGATCTTGCTACTCTCCGCCAGAACACGAAAGTCGCAGGCGAGGGCCAACTCGCAGCCCCCACCGGCGGCCACACCGCTCACCGCCGCGATCGACGGGAACGGCAACGCCGCGAGCCCCTCGCAAACCCCCGCCAACTTCGGGACGAACGCCCGAACATCGTCCACGGTCATGGTCTTGCGTTCCTTGAGATCGGCCCCGGCGCAAAAATGTTTTCCTGCGGAGATCAGGATCAGGCAGCGGGCATCGTCATCGGAACTCAGCGCCGCCAACGCATCCGTCATCTCGTCGACCAGCACACGTCCGAGCGCGTTGACCGGAGGACGATCCATAACGAGACGACGCATGCCGTTCGGTTCGCTCTCTATTCGGATCGTCTCGTAGCGACTCATCCCAACTCGCCGCCGGGTGCCATCGCCCCACGGGTTCCCACATCCGGTAGTACGTAGTCGTCGGGGACCTCAACCAGGATACGCAACAACGCCATCGCATGGGTCTTGCCCTGGGCATCGGTCTTGAGACTGGCCGATCCCCCTCCGCCCAGCGAGTCGTGCAGGATGAAGTTCAAGCCCATCACGTTGGGCATCTCGAATCGATCCACCGTGCCGAGCACGATCCCGCCGAAGTGTTGCTTGACTCGTTCGGCGGTCAACCAGGCTTGCAAGATCTCGTAACCGCGAGCGTCATACGCCAGCACACCGACGTTGGACCCATCGCCCTTGTCGCCGGAGCGCGCATGAGCCATCGCATACAGCGGAACCTGCATCACTCGACCTCCTCGACCGTCACCTCGGGGTGCACCAACGATTTTGGAATCAGGGTCGGCCAGTAGCCCAACACCTCGGTGGCCTTGGGTCGGCCGCCGGCGAACCCCGTCACACCGGGCGGCCCTGACGTGACAAGCGGCGCCAGTTCTTTTCCGAACCGGTCGACCCGCTGCCGATCGGCGTCCTTCACGCCGACACGTAGCACGACCTCGTTGACGGATCCCGTCGGGCAGATGTCGCCGTGGGTCGAGTCCACACCGACGTACTCGGTAATGGTGTCGTCGTACTCGTACCCCGCCCGGCGAAGACGTCCCCACAGGGCTTCCGCACAGATCTTCGCCTTGGCCAGCGCGTCGGGCCCGCTGACCGTCAGTTGGCCGGTGGCCTTGTACCCCTCGAGATAAGAGATCGACACTTTGTAGGTCTCGGTCGCGTCGGCTCCGCGGATCCCGGAGACCCGCACACGGTCCTTGCCCTGCTGCTCCAATTGGATCGACGTGAAATCGACGACACAATCCGGGGTGATGTAGCGATGGGGGTCGCCCATCTCGTAGACCAGTTGTTCGGCCACCGTATCGACGGTGACCATCCCACCCGTCTTCTCATGCTTCGTGACGACGAAGGAACCGTCTTCGGAGCATTCGACGACGGGATAGCCCAGACGATCCCAACCCTCGACTTCCCACCAGCGACTGTAGTTGCCACCGGTGCATTGCGCTCCGCACTCGATGATATGACCGGCGACGGTACCCGCCGCCAGCAGATCGAGATTGTCGCTGCCCCAACCGAATTTGGCGATCAAGGGAGACAGCACTAACCCCGGATCGGTCGTACGACCGCTCACGACGATGTCCGCTCCCTGTCGCAGCGCGTCGGCGACCGGGAACGAACCGATGTAGACGTTGGCGGAGAGAATGCCGTCGCGGATTTCGGAGAGTGGCCGACCGTCGTCGAGGTTATCCAGCGCGACACCGGAGGATACGATCTCATCCAGACGATCGAGGATGTCATCGCCTTGCACGACGCCGACACGCATGCCCGTCGCCCCCTGCTCTCTGGCAACGGCGAGGAGCGCGCGACGACAGGCCTGTGGATTGACCCCACCGGCGTTTGCGACGATACGGATCCCACGCTCTCTGAGTCGCGGCAGCGTACGTTGGATCAGGTTGATGAAGTCGGTCGCGTACCCGGCCTCCGGGTCTCGTCGACGTAGCTTCTGCATGATCGACATCGTGACCTCGGCGAGATAGTCGAGCGTCAGGAAATCGATGGGCCCCTCGTCGATCAACCGCTCCGGAGCGTCGATCGAGTCACCCCAGAAGCCTTGCCCGTTGGCGATGCGCAGCGTGCGATCCTCGGACACGGTTGCCCCTTTTGCCGACCCTGTGCGGCCGGGAACTCGAGACCGGGAAGGCCATCGAGAGGCTGGAATTATAGCGGGCGCAGCCGACGATTCCAACGTGACCCGAAGAATGTTGTAGTTACGACGCCACGCGACGCGTGGCGCTGTCATGACCCGGGATCTGAATGTCGATGGGCTCAAGTGTCGACTATCGCGGACGTCGTCGTGCTAGATCTGCGCCGAGCTCGTCGCCGAAAGCGGCTAGCCCGAGATCCTTCCGGCAAACAGCCGCTTGGCGAGGAAATCCTGCCAGGTCCAGAGCGATGAGGTCAACCCGACTCGCATCGCCGGCGAGATCAGCTCGGGCCTCCGCTCTGTCATGCGCTTGATGAAGTTTCGCCAGATCGCAAAGAGCATCGCCCTGCCGTTTACGTTGGCACTCTTGCGACCAAACGCGATGGTTTCCCGACGATGATGGGCCTGGCAGTGCCGAATCAACTTGTGCAGCAGATCGACGGCAAACATCGCCTGATCCCGTTCCTTGGCGACGACCCGGCTCCGACCCGACGATCGATCCGGGTTGGCGTGTATCGAGTGGCGAATGAGGGTGCCGGATGTGAACCGACGATTGAGTCTGTTGATGGCGGCGCGATAGGCCGGATGATCATCGCTGATCAGGTCGAGCCCGCCAGGGCTCCTACTTAGGAGTCTTTCCAGCGTATTACAGGTGGAATCGATCCGGACACCGGGCGTCGTCGGGTCGGGGGTGCGCTTCAGCATTCGCTTGCGTCGACTGCGTCGGCGAGACCCTCGGT